>JAABQN010000025.1 GCA_011391455.1 Nitrospiraceae bacterium | reverse complement strand
CCAAGATGACAGGCATTCCGCTCTTCAAGCTTGAGGAAGAGGAGTCGAATAAATTGCTGCGCATGGAGGAATTCCTCCATAAACGCGTAGTCGGGCAGAACGAAGCGATCTCTGCTGTGGCCCGGGCTATTCGACGGTCGCGCGCCGGCTTGAAGGAAGCGAAGAAACCCATCGGTTCCTTTATTTTCCTGGGACCAACCGGAGTTGGAAAGACCGAGCTGGCGAGGACGCTGGCGGAGTTCCTCTTCAATAGCGAAGACTCTCTTATTCGGATCGATATGTCAGAATATCAGGAAAAATTCACCAGTTCACGACTCTTTGGAGCGCCGCCGGGGTATGTGGGATACGAGGAGGGCGGCCAGTTGACTGAACGGGTCAGGCGCCGACCCTATTCCGTTGTCCTGTTCGATGAAATCGAAAAGGCCCATCCTGATGTGTTTAATATCCTGTTGCAAGTATTGGACGATGGGGTGCTGACCGATAGCCTCGGACGCAAGATCGACTTCAAGAATTGTGTCATCATCATGACCTCCAATATCGGGACCAAGATGATTCAGAAGGGGGTCTCGCTCGGATTTCAGAGCACCGAAGGCGATCAAGAGCGTCATAAGAAGGAAGAAGTGTTGGGAGAATTACGCCGCTCATTCAGCCCGGAGTTCTTGAACCGGATCGACGAGATCGTGGTCTTTCATCAATTGGACAAGACGCATCTCTTCAGTATCCTGGACATCCTCTTGGGTGAACTGAACCTTCGTCTCCGCGAGAAGGGCGTGGAGCTTGAGGTCGATGACGACGTGAAAGCGTGGTTGATCAAAGAAGGGTACGAGCCGCTCTACGGAGCCAGACCGATGCGCCGGACGATTCAGCGCGCGATCGGCGATCCACTCTCAGAGGAGATGATCAGAGGACGATTCAAGGAATCTCGAAAGATCCGCGTGGTGCTTCGCGACGGCGCTCCGGCATTCATCGAGCAGGAGGCAATGGCCGGCGTCTAATTTCCAAGCCCTGTACCTGCGCGGCCTCTTTGCATGGAGTTAGGACAAGGCCCTTGTGGCATTAGTGGCCACAAGGGCCTTGTTATTTAGGTTCTTGCAGCGTATCTTTTTTGTCGATCCAACGACGTAATCAAATGATTTCATGATGACCTGCATTGAACAGCCAGCCGCCACCTGGATACCGGGCCCCATTCTTGGGATCGAAACGTCATGCGATGAAACAGCTGCATCGGCGCTTGCCGCAGACGGCTCCGTCCTCTCGAACGTTATTGCGTCACAACATGATGTGCACCAGCGATTCGGAGGCGTCGTTCCCGAGCTTGCCTCCCGTGCCCACGTTGAGTCGGTTGAGCGTGTCTCCACTACGGCACTCCAACAAGCCGGTCTTGTATGGACGGATCTCGCCGGAATTGCCGTCACCCAAGGCCCAGGATTGGCAGGTGCTCTGCTCGTCGGGGTCAATTATGCAAAAGCGCTGGCCTATGCTTTGAATATTCCGGTGGTCGGCGTGAGTCATCTTGAGGGCCATATCGCCTCCGCCTGGCTGAAGGATCCAGCATTTCCCTTACCCTGCGTAGTTCTGGTTGTTTCTGGTGGCCATACCCATCTCTATTATAAGGATGCAAGTGGTCACTGCCGTCTCCTGGGAGCTACCAGAGACGATGCGGCAGGGGAGGCCTTTGACAAGGGCGCTCAATTACTTGGGCTGGAATTTCCAGGGGGGCCAGCCATCGATCGTCTGGCTCGACAGGGAAATCCTGCCACCATTGCATTTCCCCGCTCCTATCTCAAAAGTGGAAGTCATGAGTTTAGTTTTAGCGGTTTGAAAACAGCATTGCTCTATAAACTTCAAGCAATGAATGAACAGTCTCGCATGGCAAGCGGTGCTGACTTGGCGGCAGGTTATCAGGAGGCCATCGTGAGCGTCTTGGTTGAAAAGTCGTTTGCCGCAGTTCGGTCATCCGGCGTCCGCGCGTTAGCCGTTGTTGGAGGGGTGTCAGCCAACTCTCGATTGCGCGCGTTGCTTCAAGAACGAGCAACTTCTGAGAGCTTGGAGTTGAGTCTTCCTCCGCTGTCCTACTGTACCGACAATGCCGCGATGATTGCGTCAGCAGGGAGGCAGGCTCTTTGCACAGGGCTCCGTGCATCATTGGACATGGATGCCAACGCCTCAATGGCTTGTTCATTTGGTCTGTCTGGTTTATCTGGTCTATCTAGTTGATGATGTCCATCTGGTCTGTCCGGTGGGTCTTGCCCGTGCGATCAGTTGACTAGAAACACGGAATAGACCTCTCCGACCAGATAGACCGAACAGACGAAACAGACCGAATAGACTAGGCAGACCAGGCTTCCGACGACGATAAGGAAACGACGGCCATTCCAGAAATTCACGGACAGGTTCTGGGTCTCCGCGCCGGCCAGCTCTCCATGCTTGAGCGGCTCTATCGACGGCGTATGCCCGTGGATGAAGTCCTCTCAGCTGAAGCGGCAAAAACCCTCGCACAGTTTACGCATGAGATTCGGCGTCCCATTGGACTGGTCATTACCAGGCGGGGAGCTGTCCAAGATGTGTTGGTGGGAGCCGGCGCCGAGCCTTCGCCGACGACTCTGGCCACCTTTCGCGCAAGTCCGCGATCGCTGCGCGGCCTTCGCTTGATACGTTCGCAATTAAAGGAATTACCCCTGACTCAGGAAGAGCTTACGATGCTGGGGCTGCTCCGGCTCGACATGATCGGAACATTGGCTGTGACCCCCAAAGGCGAACCAGGGTTACTCTCCCTGGCCCATCTGAATCCACCCAGTCCACAGGGGCAGCTGTATACCCTCTTGAAGCCTACTCTGGTGCATCAATGCCCGGTGAACTTTGAGACGTTCATTCGCGAATTAGAGGCAGATCTCCAGCGTCAGAGTGGTTCTCATACGACGGCTCAGGGGCAGACCGCCATGCTCGTGAGCGCTTCGCCCAAGAGTAAGGCCGACCAGGAAGAACGCCTTGCCGAATTGGCAGAGCTGGCTTCCTCGGCAGACCTCACGGTGATCGATCGATTAGTGCAACGTACACAGGGCGGTGGCCGCCAGCGATTTCAATTGGGAAGTGGAAAACTCAAGGATGTCCTGATGCAAGCGATGCAAAAGGGGGCGGACTTGCTCATCTTCGATCAAGACTTGGCCCCTGCACAGCTACGCGCCATTGCGGAGATCACCGATCTCACGGTCATCGATCGGACCCAGTTGATTCTCGACATCTTTGCGCAACGAGCGCATAGCCGGGAAGGAAAAGTGCAGGTCGAGTTGGCGCAACTCCGTTATCTGCTGCCCCGTCTCTCCGGTCAGGGAACAAGCCTTTCGCGTTTGGGCGGCGGCATCGGCAGCAGAGGGCCCGGTGAAACGAAGCTCGAAACGGATCGACGTCGTATCAGAGAGCGCATCGACTATTTGGACCGAGAGATTATGGGCTTTGCCCGTCACCAAGACCAACGGCGATCGCGCCGCATCCGGCAGGCATTCCCAGTCCTGTCCATCGTGGGCTATACGAACGCCGGCAAATCGACGTTGCTCAACGTCTTAACAAAAAGTCAGGTGGCCACGGCCCCACGCGTCTTTGAAACACTCGACACCACGAGCCGCAGGCTGCATTTTCCGCATGGCAGGGAAGTCATCATCACCGACACGGTGGGGTTTATTCGCGACCTGCCTAAAGATCTCCTCGCAGCCTTCAGAACGACGTTGGACGAAATGCGCGATGCCGATCTCCTCCTGCATGTGGCCGATGCAGGGGCGAAAGATTTAGATGCCCATATTGCATCGGTCGATACCGTGCTGCAAAGCCTCGCCCTCGATCAGATTCCACGGGTCTTGATATTCAACAAATGCGACCAGCTTCCGGCTGGGCAAGCGGAGGCTCTGTGCCGTCGGTATGGGGCGATCGGGATTTCTGCCCTACACCAGGAAACCTTGTCCCTGCTGATCCAGCAACTCGAAGAACGGCTGGCCATACTCGTCCCGCTGGATGGTTCTTCCGCAAAATCTGCCAGCCAGCCCTTCCCACTTGCATCTCGCCCTTAACCCGCTGCACAATTGCAAGATTTTGGTACCACCCATGACAACACAATCTCTGCCCTCGTCGGATCATCGAAGACGTCTCCGAGAGATATCGAAGACACTTCAACGGACGATGCCGAGCCCAAAGATGGAACTCGATCATCGTTCCCCTTGGGAATTGCTCGTGGCCACAATCCTCTCCGCCCAGTGCACCGACCAGCGAGTCAATCAAGTCACTCCATCGCTCTTTCGGCGTTATCGGCAACCGGCAGAGCTGGCTGCAGCTCATCTTCCTGAGCTCGAACAGCTCATTCGTTCAACGGGATTCTTTAAGAACAAGGCGAAACATCTTGTCGCTTGCGGAAAAGCCATGACCGAGCGCTTCGGCGGCCAGGTTCCTCATACGATGGAGGAATTGATCACCTTGCCGGGTGTCGGTAGAAAGACGGCGAATGTCGTACTCGGGAATGCTTTCGGCCAGCCCGGGATCGTCGTCGACACCCACGTGAAGCGCGTGGCGAAGCGACTCGGTCTGACCAGATCGGACAATCCAGAGCTGGTCGAACAAGACCTGCAGCGGCTCCTGCCGAAATCCCAGTGGACAACTGTCTCGCAACGATTATTACTGCATGGCCGCTACATCTGCCTTGCGAGAAAACCGCAGTGCCACACCTGTTCGGTCTATCGGCATTGCCCATGGAAAGAGAAAGGCCTCCAATGATTCGTAGCATGACCGGTTTCGGTCGAAGACAGGCTCCCTGGCAGGACGGGTCCGTGACGGTGGAAATGCGCTCCGTCAACCATCGCTTTCTCGAAGTCGCCTGCCGCTTACCCAGGCCATTGAGCCACCTGGAAGACTCCTTGAAGAAAGCCATCCAGCAATGCTGTACCCGTGGACGTATAGACACGACAGTGACAGTCCAGGCAGGCAAAGGCCGTGCTGGAAGCGTCAATCTTGACCAACCCCTCGCGAAACAGTACCATCAGGCCCTCCGTACCCTGAAGAAGTCCCTTAAGCTCAGTGGGTCAATCGATCTGGCGCTCATGGCTGGGCTCCGTGACGTGCTGTCGGTATCGGACCAACCGACGGAAGACCCGCAATTGGCGAAGATCGTTCAGCAACTGACAACCCAGTCGCTGAAAGACCTTGAGGGCATGCGAGCGCGTGAAGGGAAGGCCTTGGCAGAGGATATGAAAGCGCGGATTCAGACGATCCGGGGACATAAGACCCTCGTCGCAGCACGGACCCCTCTGCTCGCCCAGGAGATTTTCGATAAAATGAAGATCCGTGTGGAGAAGCTGCTGGGGTCTGAAATTCCCGACCCCCCTCGGCTTTATCAGGAGCTGGCCGTGTATGCGGACCGAGGCGACATTACAGAAGAAATAGTCAGACTGGACTCGCATATGATACAGTTTGAGCAGACGCTCGACCGTGCAGACTCTGTGGGCAAAACACTCGATTTTCTGCTCCAGGAAATCGGGCGGGAAGTCAACACGATCGGCTCAAAAGCCAATGACGCGGACATCGCCGGTCATGTGGTCCAGATGAAGGCCGAACTGGAACGTATTCGGGAACAGGTTCAGAACGTCGAATGAATTCAGCCCCCACGACCAGTCCCTCGGTGCCGGTATCCGGCCATCCGCGATCATCAACGGATCGGCGGGGAATTCTATTTATTATCTCCGCACCCTCCGGAACAGGAAAAACCACGCTCTGCAAGCAACTCACGGTGAACCTTCCCGGGCTATGGCATTCCATTTCCTATACCACCAGGAAGCCGCGTCCAGGCGAAGAACATGGGAGCGACTATTATTTCGTCGATGAGAAGTCATTTCAAGAGATGACCGCGAAAAATGAATTCGTCGAGTGGGCTCACGTATACGGAAATCTCTACGGGACACCTTGGAAATCGCTGACAGAAAAGATCGATCAGGGAATCGATGTGTTACTGGAGATCGACGTACAGGGGGCCCTGCAGGTCAAAAAACGATTCGAGGATGCGGTGTCGATCTTTATTCTCCCTCCCTCGATGACCGTGCTCCGGTCCCGACTCCATACGAGGGCCTCCGATACGCCGGACGAGATTCAACGGCGACTGCATAAAGTGAAAGAAGAGGTGTGGAGCTACAGGGAATACGCCTATATCGTTCGAAACGAAGACCTCAGCCGATCTCTTCGTGATCTCGAAAGCATCTTCTGGTCGGAACGCTTGAAGACAAAACGGTTGAATATGACGTGGCTCGAGAATAATTTTATTCTTGACGATGACCAGAAAACGGGAGATCACAAAGATCTTCCCTAACCCAAAGGAGTACTGCTTCCATGATCGACATGTTGAGACTGTTGCCCCAATACACTACAGACGAGTTCGACTCACGCCACCGGCTGGCGATCATCGCAGCCCAGCGGGCGAAGCACATTTTGCAGGGATCGCGTCATGCTCCTTCGCGCTTTACCAAAGAAACGACCATGGCCCTCGATGAAGTCCTCCGGGGGCAAATCAGCTACCTGGTCGGTCAAGAAGCTCGGGATGCCATGAAGGAAGCGAAGCGCGGGAAGGAAGGCGAAATGGAGCGTGTCGCCTTGATGACCGGCGACGATGCGAAAGAGATTAAGAAAGAGCTGAGCGTGTATGTCGACGATTCCCCGGCACCGGCGCCGGCTGAGAGCGAGGAATAAGAGAGGTAGCCGATGACGATATCCGGCTCCATCGGGCCGACATTGGTTGGCAAACAGATTGTGCTGGGCGTGACCGGCAGCATTGCGGCCTATAAGGCTATTGCATTGCTCAGGACCTTGCTCCGTGAAGGAGCAACGGTGCAGGTCGTGATGACGCAGTCGGCCACGAAGTTCGTCACTCCGCTGACTTTTGAAGTGCTTTCCGGCCACCCCGTCTCAACGGATGTATTCGAAGCGCATCACGAGATGAAACATTTGTCGTTGTCCGAGCAGGCAGATGCCATCGTCATTGCCCCGGCCACGGCCAATTGTCTTGCAAAGTCAGCGTTGGGGCTGGGCGACGATTTGCTATCGACCCTGCTCCTTACGGCCCAGTGCCCGCTGATTGTGGCTCCTGCCATGGACGGAGGGATGTGGACTCATCCATCTGTTACCGAACACGTTGCAAAATTACGCGCGAGGGGAACGATCGTGGTGGATCCGGAAGTCGGCCCGCTGGCTTCCGGGCGGATCGGTCAAGGCCGTTTGGCAGAGGAAGCCACAATTTTGGAGGCTATTCAGACAGCGCTGGCTCCACGACGCGATTGGCAAGGGCATCGTATTCTGGTTTCGGCAGGCCCGACGCAAGAGGCGATCGACCCGGTGCGCTTCATTTCAAACCGCTCCTCCGGCAAGATGGGCTATGCGATCGCCGAAGCCGCCCAGGCAAGGGGAGCACAGGTAGTCCTTGTCACCGGTCCCACGGCCTTACTACCACCAAAAGGCATCGAGGTTGTTTCGGTCGCCACGGCTGAAGAAATGATGAAGGCTCTGTCCTCGCGCCTCGCATGGTCTACAACCGTGATCATGGCAGCCGCGGTGGCAGATTTTCGCCCCACGCATCCTGCCTCGCAAAAAATTCGAAAACAAGGGCGAACTGGTCAGACGCTTGAACTCGAACGGACCACAGACATCGTGGCATCCTTATCTGCTCAACGGACCATGCAACTCATGATCGGCTTCGCTGCTGAAACCAGCGATCTGATTGCCCATGCGAAACGCAAACTGACGGAAAAAGGCCTCGACCTCATCGTCGCAAACGATGTCACGACATTGGGAGGTGGATTCGGCAGCGATCAGAATGCCGCCACATTGATCGACCGGCAGGGGGTCATGACAGAACTGCCGCTGATGCCGAAACGAGCGCTCGCCGATGCGATCTTGAATCGGGCTCAAGAACTACTCCGCGTCAAACAATCCGACCAGACATCCAAGCTGGTCAAGGGAAGACGCTAGAAGCCTATGGCTCAGAATCAGCAAGCTGCCGATATCTCCATGGAAATCGATCGATTGGCCACCCAGTTGGCTAAAGATCCACACTCCAAAGTGTTCATGCCACTGGCCGAAGAATACGGAAAAGCCGGGATGTGGCAGGAAGCAGCCGGCGTCCTCGAAGACGGACTGAAATTGTATCCCGGCTTCATTACTGCCATGGTTGCACTGGGCCGCGCCTACGATCAGATGGGGCAGGCCACGAAGGCCAAGACTATTCTAGAAGAGTCCGTCAAGTTGAGCCCGGAGAACTTGCGCGCGCACCGGACCCTGATCAAAATTTATACGACTCAGGGACAGAAGGAATTGGCGCTACAATCCTGTGCCGTCATTCTGTCTGTCAACCCGCGAGATGAAGAGGCCCGCTCAGTCCAGTCTGCTTTAGGAGGACCGCTGAAACAAGAGAAGGAAGCGAAACAGCTCAAGCCAACTGGTTTGCTGAAGTCTACCCTCTCCCCCCAGCTGGCTGATGCATCGCCTGCTCCAGTCGAATTCACGATTTCTGCCGCAGAGACGAATACCCTACCTGACCTGACTGCCTCAACGGTGAGCACATCGGAAATCATTTCTGCCGATCCACTGAGTATGAAAGCGCTTCTTATGGAGACAGCCCTTCTTTCGGAAGATCAGATAGGGGAGCAACCAGCGATCACGGAACCGGATGTACACGCCGCCGACACCGAGGTGATGCCTCCTCCTTCTCCTCACTCAGGAGCTGTGGCTCAGCTGGAAGCCTGGCTGCGTGCCATTGAGTCACGTCGTCAGGATCGCGATACAACGAACGAACCGCCGCAAAAAACTTCCTAATCTTTTTGCACGTTTGACCGGTCTCAGGCGGACTGCTACAATGCCTCCCGCTGGACCCCCAAGCACGAGGAATCGTCCTCATCTATCCAGCATGTACAGACAACAACATGCTACGAATACGAGTTCTGCACGGTCCAAATCTGAATCTTCTCGGGACCAGGGAGCAATCGATTTACGGCACCCTGTCCCTCGAAGCCCTGGATTCAGCCATCACGAAGCTGGCGAAGGAGTTGGCAGTGGAGGTGGATCTGCGACAGTCGAATAGCGAGGGTGAACTGGTCAGCTGGATCCAAGAAGCTCGGACGGGATACCATGGGATCATCATTAACCCTGCCGGCTATACTCACACCAGCATTGCAATTCGAGACGCCATTGCGGCGGTCGGATTGCCGACAGTTGAGGTCCATCTGTCCAATATTCATCAGCGGGAAGAGTTTCGCCAGCGGTCTTATATTGCAGGAGTCGCCCTCGGACAGATTGCCGGCTTGGGTCCGACCGGCTATCTCCTCGCCCTGCGCGGCCTGCACGACCACTTGACCGCATCCCGACGCGATAAGAAGACATCCGCACCGGCAACATTGCGACGAACGGCAAAGTGAATGAGAGAGCGGAGCCGGACGAGCGGCTTTTCACAGTCTGAAGGGAGTACCGAGTGATTTCCACGACAGATTTTCGCGGTGGCGTGCGGCTCATGGTCGATAACCAGCCTTTTTACATCGTTGAGTTTCAACATGTAAAACCAGGTAAGGGTGGAGCGTTCGTGCGCACGAAGCTCAAGAGCTATCTTTCTGGCAATGTCCTGGATCGCACCTTCCGATCAGGAGAGCGGTTCGAAGAACCGGATCTCGAAGAACGGACTATGCAATTCCTCTATGCGACTGACGATGCCTATACCTTTATGGACACGGAGACCTTTGAGCAACTGACGTTCGAAAAGGGCAAGCTCGGCGGCAATGCAGACCTCTTGAAAGAAGACATGACGGTGAAGATCCTCGTGTACGAACATCGTCCGATCGACGTCGAACTGCCCAACTTTATCGAACTAAGAGTCAGCGATACCGAGCCGGGTTTCCGTGGCGATACCGCAACAGGAGGCACCAAACTCGCCACCCTTGAAACCGGCGCCACCATCAAGGTTCCGCTCTATTTGGAAACAGGGACTGTCATTAGAATCGATACTCGTACACGAGAATATGTGGAGCGTGTTCGGTGAGCAAACGGACGTCCGGCAAATCGAAGAAGGCGGTGCCGCCGATTATTCTGCCTGAGGCCTTTGCTCCGACCCAGAGCGGGCAAAACTCGCGCTTACTGTCGGGACAACAGACCAAAGACATTCAGGAATTGATCGAGTTGCTAAAGAAGAATAACCTGACCGAATTGGAGTTGGAGCGCGAAGGACTCAGAATTCGCGTGCGATACGAGGTCGGAGTTAGGACAATCTCAAGCGCTGTTGCCGACCAGGGAACAGCCGGATCGACTTCAGCCGTTCACGCGCCCGCCGTGGCCGGCACTCAGACCGAAAACACGACAGGGATGGTCACCATCGTGTCTCCGATCGTCGGAACGTTCTATCGGTCTCCCTCTCCTGATGCCGATCCCTATGTTGAAGAGGGTGATTACGTGAAAATCGGGCAGGTTCTGTGCATCGTCGAAGCCATGAAGCTGATGAATGAAATCGAATCGGAGGTCAATGGGCGGGTCACGAAAATTTTGGCCGAAAGCACCAAGCCGGTGGAGTACGGCCAAGCGCTCTTCCTCGTCGATCCGACAGCCACGCCTTAGTCTTCTTCCCTCGACCCACATCGGAGTACCTACGTGTTCAAGAAAGTATTGATAGCCAATCGCGGTGAGATTGCGCTCCGCGTGATTCGCGCCTGTAAGGAACTCGGCATTAAGACCGTGGCGATTTTTTCTGAGGCCGATGCGGCGAGCCTCCATGTCCGCGCAGCCGACGAGAAGATCTGCGTCGGTCCTTCTGACGCTGCATTGAGCTACAGGAATATTCCCAATGTCCTCAGCGCCGCGGAGATCACCGGGGCGGATGCCATCCACCCCGGCTATGGGTTCCTCTCCGAGAACGCCCATTTTGCAGAAGTGTGCGAGTCCATCGGCGTCAAATTCATCGGCCCAACGTCCGAACACATCGCTCTCCTGGGCGACAAAGCCAAAGCGCGTGAAATCGTTGCCCGCCGAGGCTTACCCGTCACACCGGGCAGCCCAGGCGAACTGAAAAGCGAGCAGGGAGCCCTCGAAGCCGCCAGCAAGGTCGGTTATCCCGTCATCATCAAAGCCTCAGCCGGTGGGGGAGGACGCGGCATGCGCGTCGTCAATAAAGCCGAGGATCTCGCTCGCGCGTTTCAAGCAGCACAAGCCGAAGCGAAGACCACGTTCGGTAACGACGCCGTCTACCTCGAACGGTATTTTCTCGAGCCTCGCCATATCGAAGTGCAGATTGTCGCCGACCATCGTGGGCATGTCGTACATCTCGGCGAGCGCGACTGCTCGATCCAGCGCCGGCATCAGAAACTGCTTGAAGAAACGCCGTCGCCTGCCGTTGACGATAAACTCAGGCGGGAAATCTGCCGTGTTGCGGTCGAAGCCGTCAAAGCCGTGCACTACCGGAATGTCGGCACCGTCGAGTTCCTGCTCGACAAGGACCATAATTTTTTCTTCATGGAAGTGAATACTCGCATCCAGGTAGAGCATGCGATCACCGAAATGGTAACCGGCATCGATCTTATCAAGGAACAGATCAGGCTCGCTGACGGTCAGTCCCTCTCGTTCAAACAGCAAGACATCAAACTTATCGGACACAGCCTCGAATGCCGCATCAATGCCGAAGACCCTGAAAAGTTCACGCCTTCTCCGGGGTTGATCACCAAATACAGTGCGCCAGGCGGATTCGGCGTGCGCGTTGACTCGGCGATGGAGCCAAATATGATGGTCGTCCCCTTCTATGATTCGATGATCGCCAAGATCATCACCCATGGGCGAGACCGCCAAGAATCCATCGCCCGTATGCGCCGGGCCCTTGACGAGTTTGTGATCGAAGGCATCAAGACGACCATTCCGCTGCACAAACGCATCCTCAACGATCCCGACTTCCAAAAGGGCCACGTCTCGACGACATTCCTCGAACGCTTCCTTGCCAGTTAGCTCATGTGAGATAGGCGAGTCGTGCCCCTCGCGCTTGTCACGCGCTCCATGAATCCATATTTAGTGGAAAAAGAAAAAATTGGTTCGTCAAGCCACAAAATATAGGGGCTTCAACGGACAGGCCACATTGCTCATTATTTAGGCAAACTGCTAGGAGGTCTCTCAACGTCGGCCATTTCCATCTGACAAGCTGCTCATGCACAGAGTTATCCCCAGAAACTGTGGAGTGGGGTCGCTGTCAGATGAAGAGGCGAGTTACTTATTCTGCTTCACTGGCTTTTGGGATGAGAGCTTATCCTGGCCCTTCTCTGTAATCTTACTGACTGCGTTTCCGATCGCAGACCCAATCTTGGGGATTTCATTCTCCACATTCTTGGCCGCGCTCTTCAGTCCTCGTCCAAGGTCATCTACGGTGAGACCTTTACGCTCCTCTGTGGTGCGACTCTCAGCCGCGATAGCAGCCTGTATAAGCCCTGAGAACGATAGCATTACGACGATCATGACCATTCTGTACATGAGAGACCTCGCTGTTTCAGAAACTATATCATGAGTGGAACCGGCCTTCTTAGAGAAAGCGCGCTATCTGCTTGCATCTTCGATGTCGCCCCTCCTAAAATGCGGCTCGCTACGAGGCGCTATGCCAATCACGACTCATCCCCACCGTCACGTTTCTCTGCCGCGCTCTGTAGCCAACAACCAGCGTGCATTCTACACACTATCGTTCCCATTGTTCCTGGGGTTCTGGGTACTGATCACGCTTCTGACCCTGAGTAGCGGAGCAGCCTATGCGGGGTGGGTGTTGACGAGTGGCGACGATAAAGCGGGATTAACGGTCTACATCGATCCAGACTCCATTCGCCGCAGGGGAAACCTGGTAAAAATGTGGCAATTGTACGACTACAAGACCGTGCAAACAGTGGCGGGCGATTCGCTGCTGTCTATCAAGCGATACAACGAATTCGATTGTACCGAAGAGCGCACACGTATGCGAGCCTATACATGGTTTGCCGGCAACATGGCAACCGGTAAAGTGGTGTACAGCACCACTGATGAACAGCAGTGGGAGCCGGTTGTCTCGCGCAGCATCAATCACACTCTCTGGAAAGTGGCCTGTAGTAAGAAGTGACTACCACGGGCCCTTACTCCCTCTCCGGCCTCTATATCATTCTCGATCCGTCGGTCTGGCCGGCGCGTCCCTTGGTGGAGGTGTTGACAGTGGCGGCCGAGGCCGGCGTGTTCCTCTTCCAATATCGTAACAAGGCCGCATCGATGAAGGACGCCTACGTGGAAGCGTTGGCGCTTCGGCAAGCTGCTGCTCAGGCCGGCGTACTTTTCATCGTCAACGATCGCTGTGACTTGGCCCTGGCCGTGGATGCAGATGGCGTGCATCTGGGGCAGGGAGATTTGCCGATCGACTCGGCGAGAAAAGTAATGGGCCCGGACAAGCTAATCGGGATCTCCACGCACAATCCCGACCAGGTACAAAAAGCCACCGCTGGAAAGCCTGACTATCTTGGCTTTGGTCCCATTTTTACACCGGGCTCCAAACAGGACCATGATCCGGTGGTTGGGCTTGAGGGGTTACGCGCGATGATCGGACTCACATCGTTGCCGGTTTTTGCGATCGGCGGTATTCAGCTCGGCCAGGTAGGGGAGGTGATGCGAGCCGGCGCGAAAGGCGTTGCGGTCATTTCAGCGATCCTCAAGGCTCCGGATATCGGCCATGCGGTGAAGGAGTTTCTCGCTCAGATGCCAAAACCAGCTTCGCCAGCTTTGTGATGGCGGAGGTTTCTGCCAGGTGAACCAATCCTTCGTCCCAATTTTGATTCAGGCTCTGGCTGTGTGCAATCGGCCCTACGACGGGAACCTTTGCAAGTCGTCGCAGGAGGGTTATGGTCGATTGTTCCTGCAAGCGATCGGATTTCGTGAGCACTGGTCTCCGCTGATTCAAGACCAACGCTACGATAGGAATCTTTCGTTGGCGTAGAGCCTGAAGTGTCAGCAGGGCGTGATTGATTCCTCCTAAGCCGGAATGTCCGACCACGATCGCTGGCAATTTCAACTGATAGATGAGGTCTACGACGTTGAGCGATGAGGTCAGCGGCGCATAGACACCGCCGACTCCTTCAACCGCCATAAATGTATGTTTCTGACGCAGGGCATGGAAGACCCGTATAATGGTGGCGATACGCACGGTCGTTCCTTCCGCTCGTGCAGCAGAGACTGGCGCCACTGGAAGTCGAAAGACATAGGGAGAAACTTCTGCCATAGGATCACAGCTTCCAGCCGCTCTCCGCAGCCGCGCTCCATCAGACTGAGCCTTGGGCAATCGTGAGACTCCCGTTTCAATCGGCTTCATAACGCCGACATCGATTCCTCGTAGAGTCAAACACCGCACAAGCGCAGAGGTGACGAGCGTTTTCCCGACTCCCGTATCGGTCGCTGTGACGAAAATCCCTCGCAAGCTGGAATTGGCAGCTAGTTGTTTAGGTCGTCGCATAATAGTTGATACCTAATAACGGACTGTG
>JAABQN010000229.1 GCA_011391455.1 Nitrospiraceae bacterium | reverse complement strand
AGGCGTTGGCCACTTCCTCTTGGACCTGTTCCCAATTGAGCGTCACGGTAACGCGCCCGCTACCAGTCGCCTGCGATGCCTGAGGGGTCGAAACCTTCACCTCTCCGGCATTGTCAGGGGATCTGACATTCGTAGGACTCGTTGAAGGGCCTCGTGGCGGTTCCGTGTTTCTGGTAACAGGAGACCTCGATGGTATCGAAGTGGCCGGTGCAGGGGCTGTCGATTGAGGGGGCTGCCGGGGCGAGGTGGGCGTTGGATCTGTGGAGCGAGCCGGTGAGACAGGCTGGCCCAGGCGCCCTGGGGTCGGCTGAGATGGACGTATCGGCTGAGTTTGTTGCACTGTTTGCCCTGGCTTTTCATCCGCTCGACGCAACAGCCGCGTCGCACGCACTGCCGCTGTTTCAAGCACGAATCGTGGATGCGCGCTAAGCCTCAGCGAGTCCTCCGCTTGCGTGAAGATTGCCAACAATTCCTGAAGTAATTCGGGTGAAAACGAGCGCGCGTCAACGGCCATCTGCGTGAGATCTTCCGCTGATGCCTCGATCAACCCCTGCCATTCTTGGGGTGAAGGCACCACCGACACCACCAGCATGTTACGCAGATACTCGACGACCTCCGCGCAATAGGCCCGCAGATCGTGCCCTTGGTCCAACAGTTGCGCCAGCACGCGTAACGCCGCTGCACTCTCCTGAGCCGTGATCGCCTGAATCACGGCACGAACGAGCTCTTGCGGAACCGCTCCTAGGAGGGCCTCCAGATCCGTATGTACGATCGTCTTGCCGCCGAATGCTACTGCTTGGTCGAGCAGGCTCAACCCATCGCGCATGCTGCCTTCACTGGCCCTGGCCAGCGCCATCAGGCTCCGTTCCTCTATTTCAATCTGATCCTGTTCGACCACATGGCGCAGCCGCTCGACAATCTCAGTTCGCGCAATTCGTCGAAAGTTGTAATGCTGGCAGCGGGAGAGGATCGTCGCCGGAATCTTGTGAATCTCGGTCGTGGCGAAGATAAACACCACATGCGGCGGCGGCTCCTCCAGCGTCTTCAACAACGCGTTGAAGGCCGAGTTCGACAACATGTGGACTTCATCGATGATATAGACCCGGTACTTCCCGCGAAACGCGGCGAACTTGACGTTCTCGCGGATCTCACGCACATCATCCACGCTCGTATTGGACGCGCCATCGATCTCCATGACATCGACGGAGGTTCCCTGCGCGATTTCAAGACAGTTGGAGCAGGTACCACAGGGTGTGCCGGTCGCCCCTCGCTCACAATTGAGCGCCTTGGCAAGAATCCTTGCCACCGTGGTTTTCCCCACGCCGCGGGTGCCGGAAAAGAGATAGGCTTGAGCAATGCGTTTCGTGGCAATGGAATTGACCAACGTCTGAACCACGTGTGGCTGTCCAATCACGTCATCAAACGTGCCCGGCCGGTATTTTCTCGCGGAGACTTGGTAATCCAACGTCGCTACGCTCCAATTATGAGTTCTGAGTCTTGAGTTCTGAGTTGTCAGTCCTGGGGATGGAAAAGTTCTTTGTCCTCAACTCCAAACTCAGAACTCAAGACTCAGAACCTCTTCGAAGAGAGCGGGGCCAGGTGATCCTGCGGCACACAGAACTAACCGCTTACCGTTGCTTCCTTCCGGACCTGGCGGGGTTCACAGGGTTCTGCTGCACAGGGCCCAGCCCCTTCTTCAAAGTTCTGAGTGCTGAGTTATGAGTTGTGAGTTAAAAGAAAGACTCACAGGCGGAGAAGCCAACTTTTCGCCGCCATTTCTCTTGCGAACTCAGAACTCAGAACTGATAACTCAGCACTGGCTTCAGATGGCGGAGAGGGTGGGATTCGAACCCACGGTCCCATTGCTGGGACGCATGCTTTCCAAGCATGTCGATTCGACCACTCTCGCACCTCTCCGCACCGATTTTGCGAGGCGGCATCTTAACACGCGGTCTGGTGACCGGCAAGGTGAGCGCCATTGTGGCGGAATGGCTCCCTTCTTCACCAAATCAGCCACAGAAATGAGGGACAATACCTTTGCTTGACCTGTCTGCCAACCATGCCTTTGCAAAGATGTGCAGTGAAATTGGCCTATTCCTGCCAACGGCATCAGCCTTACTTATTTCCGGCAACCATTGCTCTGCATACAATGCTCACAGCGGCATGTTTCACAGTGATTATGATTGCGACACCTTAATGAATTCAGCTATAAACCTGGGAATTATCTAAGCCTGAAAGCCCTACGGCTCTCAGCGCATCAACGTGTGGAGATGAAGTCAGGGACATTCACTCATCTGTATATTAGGAGGGTTCGATGAAAAAGGTTCTCTGTTGGTTCGTACTGGCCATGTCCGGGTGTTTGATTGGAGAGGGATTGTCTACGGAAGCCTTTGCTCAAGATGTCCCTCCAGCTGCACCAGCCGCATCGGTTGCCCCTGATGTCGTGACGTTGAAAAATGGCAGCATCATTTACGGAGAAGTCATCGAAATGGCCGGCGGCGTGCTGCAAATCAAGACGGCTGCCAGCCCCGACAACTTGATGAAAGTGAACTGGAGCGACGTGGCCAAACTGGCAGTGAATCATCCGATCCCCTTCCATCTGAAGGAAGGGTCCGTGATTATGGGAACTGCCACAGCAGGACCGAATGGAACGTTGAATGTGCAGGCGGAACCCTTGAAAGGCATGATGGAAGTCCCGATGAGCTCCGTGACCTCCATGAATCCCGTCGTTCAACCTCCGGTCATCTACTCAGGCAGTTTAACCGGCGGCTACTCCCAAACGACCGGAAACAGCCACTTGCGCAATGCCAGCTTGCTGGGAGACTTCGTGGCGCGGAGCGAACAGCTCCGGCTTTCGATTAACGGCCGTTACGTCTACGGTGAGAACTCCAATACCCTGGTTGCTCGCAACGCGCGCGGGACAATCAAACTTGACTTCTTTCTGACCAAGCGGTTCTACTGGTTCGCCTCTTCCTACTTCGAAAACGATCGGTTTCAAGACCTGAAGATGCGAACCGCCCTCGCCACCGGACCTGGCTATCAATTCATCGAGCGGGGAGACTTCTCCGGCATCCTCAAAGATATGACCTTCTACTCGGAAGCCGGCGTCGCCTACTTCAATGAAGATTTCCGCACGGCAGAAGACAAGTCGAGTCTTCGCGCGCGCGTGTCCATGAAGTGGAACTGGCCGCTCCTGGACGATCGCATCACTCTGTACCATTACAATGAAATCTTCCCCTCTCTCCAAAACTCATCCAACTTTTTCCTCACGATGGATAATGGTGTGAGGTTCAAGATTTGGGACGGATTCGTGAGTGGCTTTCAAGTAACCACGCGCTATAACAACACTCCGGCGATCGGCACAGGGGATACAGACAACTTGTACCTCTGGACCCTTGGGTACAACTTCGATACGACCAGGAAACGGTAGTTCCGACGGTAACAGGTAACAATTGCAATACACCCTCATCCTCATAAGGAGGACCTATGCTGAAAGAGTTTAAAGAGTTCGCCATGAAGGGCAACGTGCTCGACATGGCGATCGGTGTCATTATCGGCGGAGCGTTCGGGAAGATCGTCTCCTCTTTGGTCAGCGACGTACTGATGCCGCCGATCGGCCTGCTCTTGGGAGGTGTCGACTTC
>JAABQN010000228.1 GCA_011391455.1 Nitrospiraceae bacterium | reverse complement strand
CGCCTTCTCCCCGATCCCTTGATGGTCATCCTGCGGGAGCAATTTCAGCTGGTGCAGGAACCACTTGATGCCTTACTTACTCCATCAGCTCTTCGTAAAGGACTCTGCCAAGCTGACGCCGCGATTGTGACCCTGGGCGATCTCATCGACGCCGAAACCATTCATGCAGCCACTCGGCTGAAAATTTTGGCGAACTATGCCGTCGGGTACAACAACATCGATCTTGCTGCCGCTCAAGCGCGTGGTCTGATCGTCACGAATTCTCCGGACGTCTTGACGGATGCCACAGCAGACCTGACCTGGGCGTTGATCTTGGCGACGGCGCGCCGCGTCGTCGAAGGTGACGCCCTCGTTCGATCTGGTCAATGGACTGGGTGGAGCCCCACGCAACTCATGGGAGCGGAAATCTCAGGCAAGATACTGGGGATTATCGGCATGGGACGGATCGGGCAAGCGGTGGCCCAACGAGCGGTAGGGTTTCGCATGCCGGTGCGCTATCACATACGCCAACCTAAGGCCGACACATCGTTCCCCCGTGAGTGGCAACGCCGATCATTGCAAGATCTCCTGGGGGAAGCCGATATCGTGACCATCCATGTGCCTCTCACGCCCAGCACTCATCATCTGATCGGCGAGCGTGAATTGGCATGGATGAAACCCACCGCTTTCGTTATTAATACCGCTCGTGGCCCGATCGTCGATGAAGGAGCGTTGGCCGATGCTCTCAAGACTGGAGTCATCGCCGGCGCGGGACTCGACGTCTATGAACAGGAACCGACCATCCACTCAATGTTGGCTGAGCTGAAACAGGTCGTGCTGCTCCCCCATCTAGGATCTGCCACCCTGCAGACGAGGGTTCAAATGGGACTGGTCTGTTTGAAAAATATTGAAGCTGTCTTAGAGGGGCGCCTGGCGCCAAACCACGTAACCTAGCCAGGTCTATCTGGTCTGTTCGGTCTTTCTCGTCGGCTGGTTAAACGAAACGTACCAGATCAACCAGACAGACCAGATAGACCGAATAGACTAGACAGACTGGTGGACCCTTTCAGGGTCCAACTAGCTTCCATAGCGAAACACAGTGGTGGGTTGATCTGAGGCCCTGCGTGCGCGAGACGATTCAAGCCGCTGCGGTACGTCATGGAAGGTCGGAATCGATTCATAAATTTCAGCGGCCCGGCTCCACTGCTCTTGGGCTTCATAGAGTAGGCCGAGCTCATAGCGAATGGCTTGCGCCTTGGTCCCTTGACACTTCGGATCCTTCAGCAGCAGCTCAAGCTGTGCGCTCGCCGAGCGGCCCTCTCCCTGCTCTTTCAAACAGAGCGCGATCATGAGACACGAATCCAGGAAAAAAACTGCGCCCTTCATCGAAAGATTAAACTCTTCCTTTGCTTCATCCAACAACCCCATGTTCTTGTAGGCCACTCCCAACGTGTAATGAGTCTCCGGATTAGTCTCCTCCGCGAGCGGAGCAGAAACCGTCGTCTCAACAGCAGGGATCGAAACGCGCGGTTTCGGCGAAAACATCTCGGCCCATTTGGCAATCAACGGGCTAGCCGGGGCCAGTTCTTTGACTTTGGCATAGAGACTTGCCGGTTGAGCCAAACTAGCACCGTTTGGATGAAGCAGGAGCAATTCAAGAGCGCGGGAATATTGCAAGGCTGCGCCGGCGGTATCGCCCTTGGCTTCGAGCAGAGAGCCAAACAATTCTCGAGCCTCCGCATGATCAGGCTGCGCCGTAACCAAGCGACTGAGCCATTCTTCCGCCTCAGCTTGCTGGCCGGCCTTCAGATAGACCTGAAACTGCTCGTTCGTCGAGAGAATAGGCGGAGCGGGAGCGACCGGGTCTGCCACCTTCAATGCCGGCGCCCATAGCTGATCCGGCTCGGTATTCGCCCAGGAGAACCCACTCCTTTGCGTGATCGGTTTAGGTTCTGCAAACACAGGCTCAGGCTCAGCGACTGAAAATTGCTTATCTTCTTCTAGAGGGATGACCTTGGCGTCCAACGTCCAGGGATCGTCCGGTTCCGCTCCAGTCCATAAAACAGCTGGCTCACTCTGCGGCATCGAAGTAGCCGTCCCTACCGAAGCCTGAGGCCCTGCTGGCGCGGGCGATTCAATGGGACTCTCGCCCCTCATCAGCGCGGAGAGATTCGCGACAATGGGATTGTCTGGAGCAAGCGACTTGACCTTCTCAAATATTTCTTCGTGAAGAGTGGGCATACCCGGCTCCGGATGTTGGAGCAGCAGCTCGATCGCTTTGCCATACTGAAGCACCGCGTTGCCGATGTCGCCTTTCTCTTCATAGAGCTCGCCATACAGTTCAATGATTGCAATCGACAGCGGTTCGACCGCCAACACTTCAGTAATCAGCGATTCCGCCTTCACATAATCTTGTGCCCGTAAGGCCGCCCCTGCGAGATAACGATATTCGCCGAGCGCCACCTGAAGATCTCCGCGTTGCAGATGCAACTTGGCCAGCAATTGACAGACCTCTGGATTGCCAGGCTCTTTGGTCAGCAACTGGTTGAGAATTGCCTCGGCTCCGGCAAATTGTTTGTCTTCGATGCGACGGGTGGCTTCCGACAGCAGAGTGGGTGGCTCGACAATCTTGGCCGGGCCTTTTGCAGAACGAGGTTCCACCTTTGGGGCAGAGCTTTGACTCACACTTGTCTTTTTGAATTGTTCGATGAATTGGGCGGCCTCACTATTCCCAGGATCAATCCGCAAGACAGCTTGATATGCATCTTTCGCCTCAGCATAGCGTTGCTGCGCCGACCGTTCCCGCCCTAGCTGCAAATAGACGGTCGTGGCTTCGCCCTGTAAATTTTCTTGTAGACATAATTCCGCCACCCGCTGTTGAGCGTCCAGATTTAAGGGATCCTGGCTGACGATCTTCTTGTAGATGTCCAGCGCGGCTTTGCTTTTTCCCGCTTTAATGTAGTGTTTGCCAAGGGTGAGATAATCTTGAACCGCGCTACTTAGCAGACCACGTTCAACATTGAGATCGCCCAGATACCGGAATACGTCATATTTTGAAGGATCGAGCTTTAAAACCTTCTTGTACGTAGCGATGGCCTTGAGGGTGGCCCCTTCGGCACGAAAGGCACCGGCCGCTTGCATAAAAGCCGTCACAGCATCGTTGGTAGCGTTGCGTTTGAGGTGTAACTCCCCGATTGAATTGAAGATACTCCCATCGCCCGGCGACTCGGTCGAGAGCTTCTTCCATTCAGCAATGGCGGCGTCGAATTGACCCCGTGACGCAAAGAGCTGCGCGTTCTTCAAAACGCTGCTACGGTCGATCGGCAAGTCAGACCTCCCTAACGATGAAACGCTAACAGCGTCGATGGGTATTGTCAACGAAATGGGGCATTTAGCCCACGTTATTTGCGCAAGATAGGCGGGGCAAGGGAAGTTCTGAGTGCTGAGTTCTGAGTTGTGAGTTGGAAGGCAAAGGAGGGGCGAACAAGTGATGAGAGGGGACGGGAAAGACTGAGGGCTGAAGTGTTTTGAGCTTCGAACTCAGAACCTAGAACTTAAAACTCAGAACTTCGTTTCGCGCTTGTCTCGCTCACGCTTCAGAAACACGAAGGCCTGCCCAGAGAAATATGGGCAGGCCTCCCTGTGAGACAATATGGGAAAGCAAACATATCAAGGCTCGGCAACGGTTGC
>JAABQN010000227.1 GCA_011391455.1 Nitrospiraceae bacterium | reverse complement strand
GGGACGAGCTGCTTCAAAGATTCAGTCTTGCTTTTGATCGCATCGCTACCCGCCGGTGACAGGGAAGACAATTGATCTTTGGCTTGTTTAATCGTGCCCATATTCTTTTGGAGCGCATCCACATTTTTCTGCATCTCGATCAGGGCACTCCCGATCTGAGTAACTGATGTTTTTAACCCGAAGAGTCCTTGTGCTGAGGCGACATGCAACGACACCCCTCCTAAGCCAAATCCGAGCAGAAACGCGGCAATCGAGAAAATGTACGCCGATCGTGTGACTATCATAGGCCTCTCCTTGGTTGTGTGATTTCTATGTGCTTTCTCGCGACGGCACGTAACCTTCTCTACGCCGAAGGTTACGTGCATCAGCGCGATTACTCCTTGCCGCAGGCAATCTCCCACAGAGCCTGATTCATACTATCTGGTTCGACCGGTATCCAGCTGCCTGTGTCTACATATCCATCAGCCCGTATCCCCCTTGCCATACGGTGTGAGAACTCCGAGAAAGCAAGCAATCGAAGGCGCTTCCCCGCGCAATCGAATTGTTTGTGCGTTTCCGTCGACAAAAATCTGGTGGACCCTCGCGCACTCCCTTGCATCCACTTAAAATCAATTAATTGCCGCATCGTCACCAGACTCCCTTCTCTGCGAATGCTGTCTGGGTCGACGTACATCGTCTGTAGTCCTGACAAAAGATAGCCTTTCTCAACCGCCACCCACCCCGCATACGCGGGAACAGTACTCAGAAACAGGAGTGTGATCAGTACCCAGAATCCTGAGAAGTAGGCCAACAGCTGTTTCCGGCAATTCCTTTTCACCTTGCGACGGTTCCTATGTGATGCGTACGTGCAGTGCCACATTGGATCAACCAGCTTCATTCCACCACCCAGATCGCTAAGCCCTTTGCGTCGCGCAGTACATGATCGGTCGTGCCGCCGCCGAAGATCTGTTTGATCCGGGACGTCCCCTGCCGCCCCACAACGATGGTTTCATGATGTCCGCTGCGCGCCTCTTCGAGAATATTTCTCGCGATATCGTCCTCATGGCCATACTTCACCGCTACGTGGCTCATGTCGAACCCGGATTGTGCCAGCGTCTCGCACGCCTCCTTCAGGACATGGCACTCGGATTCCCGTTCCTTCCGAATCCAGGCTTCCTGCTCATCGCGCAACTGCACGCTCAATTGCTCCTCGGCGGCAGGATTTTCCGATCCACCATGCTCCAGCAAACCCCGCGGCATAGGCTTGAGCACATGGAAGAGGGTGACGACGACATCTGGCGTTCGACCCAGGAGAGATCCAACATACTGGACAACACGATGGGAGTTCTCAGATTCGTCGACGGCCAGAAGAATTCGCATAGCAGCCTCCTTGGAGGTGCGGGATCGAACGATGCAGCGACCTACATATTATCCTCTTTGAGATTCCCGTTTCCAAGGGGCCGCCAGGACAAGTTCACGCTCAATTGCCAAAGGCTAAGAATCTATCTGCCATTGCCTTCGCAGCGAGGCGAAATAGCAGCACACTTATGCAGGATGCTCAAAAATGCCAGACTTCTCACCCGCCCAACCCTGGCGACTACTTCACCCGCCCGCCCTGAGTCTGCCAAGACAGCCTCTTAGCCCAGGGACGCGTTATTCCGCGGGCAAGGCCGCGGCGAGCAACCCAAGATAGTTCTTCCAAGCTTGCTCGTTCTCTCTCTAGGGATGGGGGCTGATTGATCTTCTACTGCGCGCGTCCAACGAGGGCCTTCAGAGGCCGCGCGTTGCGCGAGCACTGAAGATCATCAGGCCCCATCCCCTCCCCTTTTTCAGCATCCTGTTAGTAGTTACGGAAGAATGATGGCCTGCTCGGAGTGGCCGATCGCTTTGAGAGCCGTTTCCAGCGCATCAGTCATCGGCGGAGGGCCGCAGAGAAAGATCACGGTGTCAGGATCGGGCGGCGGTAGATACCCGCGCAGAATGGCTTCGGTGATGCGGCCCGTGCCTTGCGACCAGCCTGCAGGCGGCTGCTCCAACACATGATAACAATGGAAGCTCGCGTGCTCGCGCACATTCTCGTCCCACTCGTCTCGGAAAATGATGTCGGCCTCAGCCTTGTTGGCAAAGACCAGAAACAACTCAACCGCGAGGCTCTCGGCGAGAATCCAGCGAATGATGGAAATCATCGGGGTAATGCCCGTACCGCCGGCCACAAACCCCACCTTCTTCGCCATACCGTCGACCCAATGGCCGCCAGAATTCGGCCCGCTCATCAGCACGGTGTCTCCGGGCTCCTGCTCATGGAGATACTTCGACACCACGCCGGTTTCGTATCGTTTGACCGTCAAGTCGAAATACCCAGTGGCGCCAGTCATCGACGACGGCGTGTAGGGCCGTTTGATCGTTTTCCCGTCGATTGTCACGTGGACATACAGAAAATCGCCGGGCAGCATGTCCAACGTGGCATCATCAGGCAAGGCAAAGCAAAACGTCTTCGTGTCGTGGGTATCGTGATGAATAGCCGTGATCTCGTAGGGTACGGGCGCCTTGGACTTGATGCGCGTAACAGATTCCGACATCATGGTGTTATCATACGAGCCTGAGGGAACGCCCGCAACTGAGAAACGGATGCGGTGGGCGGTTGTCAGAATTATCTCGCCAGAAAAATAGCCTGTCTCTTTTCATTTTGCGACACGTGGCGCGCTCGGAAGGGAAACTCGATGGAGCCATCCCCGTCAGAAACACCTCCATGTCACCATGGCTGACTTCTCGCACGTGGGCAAGGCGAAAATGCCTCCTGGCATCTCTTCTGCCCTGAAAACCTAGATTGACTTTAGCCCCAAGGGTGTTACCAGTAAACAGAAACACTGATAGTTGGGCGGCCGAAGCCTGAGGAGTGGTTCAGCATGGTAGATGACGAAAGGCTGCATGGGGGCACGACGGTGGGGGCAGAAGATTTACATAAGGCCGGGCTCAACGCCGCTGGATCGGCTGAAAGGAGCCCTATGTGGTTACTAATCATTGTATTACTAAATATAGTGCCGGGACTTGAAAAAATCACCGTGTTGAATACCTTTGCCACGTCTGAGGAATGCCAGACCGAACGAAACCGCATCGCCTTTGAGATGGCAGTAGCCTACCCTACTGATCGTGATTTTGTTATTGCCTGTCGATTAAATCCAAAGCACAGCTCATAAGAGCGGCTGAAGGAATACGGGAGGGGAGGGTTGGAATTGTCTCATTGACAGGGGAGCTTACGTGATGCCATCGGCGACCGGGCCAGGTCACCGGTTTTCGAACAGCGTTAGTCCGTTCACGATTCAAACAACACGGGCGACCTCCTAGGTAGGAGGTCGCCCGTGGGTGGCGTTTAGGGACGCCGACGTCGACTGCGGGACTTAGTACGGGATCACGTGCAAACAGTCCTTGCTCTCGTTGTTCCAGACCACATCGCACAGGTTGGACATGCGGGCGACGATCTGTGCCGCCACACCACCGGTCCCACCGAACAGCCCGCACCAGCCCAGGGTCACAAAGCCCCAGTGCAACGGCGCGGCAAACAGTTCATCGACAAACCAGAAGGCATGGCCCCACTCGTTGAGCCCCACGTTCGGGAGAATCATCATCGGGCCCACAATGGCGCCCACCAACGGGAAGGAGACCGCCTTGCTGAACTGCGGCAACCGGGTCATGGCATACAGATAGCTCGCCACACCGCACGTAAT
>JAABQN010000226.1 GCA_011391455.1 Nitrospiraceae bacterium | reverse complement strand
TTGGTCTTTTAGCGCATCTGTCGTGACGGATGCCGCACAAAGTGTCTCGGCACTCAACCCGGAATTGAATCGAATTTGATTCTGATGGAATCAGAATGGATGCAGTACGCGGTGCGCGATCCGAAGTTCTGAGTTCTGAGTTCTAAGTTCTGAGTTGGAAGGTAAGGGAGGGGCAAGCAGTTCTGAGTTTTGAGTTCTAAGTTCTGAGTGTAAGCCGGCGATGACGAGCCCAACTCAGAGCTTCCCAGTCATCTTATCCGGCCAACTCAGAACTCAGAACTTATAACTCAGAACTTCCCAGTGCTCAGCACTTCTTATGTCGGCTGGGTGAAGCGGTCGGACGGTAGGTCCGGGCTTTTCAGGTGTGAGGCGAGCAGCGGCCGAATCTTTTCGCGCAGTTCCTCTTGAATCTCATCCGGAGATTTTCTGGCATCGGTCACTTCGAAGTGAAACTCTTCCGCCATTTTGTCGAACTCCTCGATCAGGAGCGACTGATATTTCTTAAAGCTGTCGTAGAGATCGTTGCCGAGACGAAGATCCATTCCTGATTCCCAGAAGTTCATCCCTTTGGTTTCAATGACGCGGAGCACGAGTGTTTCGATGTCGATGCGCATGTAGCAGACGAGATCCGGTACTAAGGCGAAACCGAAGACGTCTCTCGCCCACTGACGGTTTCCGCTGCGGACAAAGTCGCGCGCGAGGGCTGTATAGATGTAGCGGTCGGCCAGGACGATGAATCCTGAACGAAGCGCGGGGATGACCTCGTGCTCTAAGCGGTCTGCAAAGTCGGTGGCGTACAGGAGACTGAACGACCACCGGTCGAGAATGTTGCCCTCTTTCGCCATTTCGATCGTTTTCGACATGAGATTGGAGCGGGTCCAGCCGGTCGTGATGACGCCATAACCCTGCACCTCCAGCCACTCCTGCAACATTTCGATGTGCGTGGAGCGGCCGACTCCGTCGGTGCCTTCGATCGCGATGAGTTTCCCCTTGAGGTCACTCGGATTTAGGTACGTCAAACCGTCGCCAAAATACCGTGCGTCGACCATGTGTGCCCCGCCGTGGTTTGTAATCTTTGAGCGCCTCGCCTACAAGCAGGCGCATGTCGTTCTGCTGGGTTTCGATGTCCTTCGTCGCGTCCATCGTGATGAGCTGAAACTCATCGACGATTTTCTTGTACTGGGCCAGGATGCTCGACTGGAAGATTCGGAAACTTTCGGTGACGTCCTGGTTCAGGTTCATGTCCATGCCGGCTTCGTAGTACTTGAATTGGCCGCGTGTGCCTCCGAGGAGCCGCGAGATGGCGACTTCGATCGGCACCTTGAAGTAGAAGGCCATATCCGGGGTGATGGCGAAGCTGTAGAGCTTGCGAATCCACTCTGGCGATACGCCGCGGGTCACGTCACGCGCGAAGGCGGTGTACATGTAGCGGTCAGCCAAAACGATCATGCCGGCTTTGAGCGGGGGTAAAATTTCATGATACAGCCTGCTGGCGAAGTCGGTCGCATGGAGCAAGCTGAAGGTCGTCGGGGTCAGGCTTTTGTTTTTCTTTCCCCGCTTGGTCGTTTCCTTGACCAGTTCCGAGGAGTTCCATTCCGTGAAAAAGACCTTGTGGCCCTTCGACTCCAGCCATTTGTGCAGCAACAGCAGTTGCGTGCTCTTCCCTGACCCGTCGATTCCTTCGACGATAATAAGTTTTCCAGGGTAGGGGTGGGGAGTGATGGATGGCGTGGGCTTGGTACTCATGCGGCATCGTCCTGGGAGATGACGGAAAATTTTACCCGGCGGCGGAACACGCGCTCAAAGAGATCGGCCCGACCGGCGGCGGCCCAGGTTTCCAACTCGGCATCGCCCGTCACGTGCACCGTGATGGTGACGACGGCGCCAAGTTTCACATTGAGGGTGCGGACGACAGAAAAATGCGTTCGATCCAGGCCGTCGGCGATCCGAAGCAGTGAAGACAGGATTCGCACGATGCGTTTGTATTTGGGGGAGAGGGAACTGAATCCCTCGTGCTTCAATTGAGGGACTGAGCGCCGGTGATAACGCGCGACGTTGGCGACTATCTCAATCTCCTCGGCGGATAATCCTCCGAGGCCGCTATTGGTGATGAGGTAGTAGGCGTGTTTGTGGTGCTGGCGCTCGTTGATGAGGTAGCCGACGTCGTGTAAAATTGCCGCGTACTCAAGCCAGTTTCGCTCTGAGGGGCCTAAGCGATGGAGGCGTACCGTCTGATCGAAGAGACGCAGGGCCAGACCGGCGACGTGCAGGCTATGAACTTCCGGAGCCTGACAGCGGCGGGCCAGCGCAATGACGGTGCGCCGCCGCAAGTCGGGGATCTCCGCTTCCGCTTTGAGCCGTTCACGGTGGCGCTGGATAAAGTCGTAGATGATGCCTTCACGAATGGCCTTGTCGCACAAAATGAGTTCGTCTCGGCCTGAGAGTTCCATGAGGCGCCGCAGGACCACCGTGGCTGGAAACAGGGTGTCTACGCGTCTCGGATCCAATCCGGGGATTGTCAGCCGGGTCTTCAGCGTGGATTGGCGGAGATCCTGCTCAATCTCTTTGACGTCCTTTAATGAAATCGTGGCGAGATTGATTTGAGGGAGCGGGCGATTGGTTCGGCGTAAATGAATGACTTCCGCCAAGTTGCCCGCCATGCCGGACGTGGCGATCAGAGAATCGAATCGTTTTGTCTTGAACGAACCAAGGGCGGCCTGTAACTGAGCCGTCACCGTGTTTTCGAGTGAGAGGAGCATCCCCTCGGACGGTGGCGTACGCTTCAGAAATTGATCCGCCAGTCTGATCGCGCCCAGCTTCAGGCTCTTTGCGTGGAGGAGCTGATCGCGATTCCCGACCATCAGTTCAACCGATCCACCGCCGACATCGACCGAGAGCGTCGGCTGTTCTGTCATGGGCACATTGTTTTTGACGCCTAGGAAAATCAGCCTGGCTTCTTCGGTTCCGCTGATGACGCGAACGGCCAGCCCCGTCTGTTCGGCGACGAGATCGATAAAGTCGCCTCCGTTTTTTGCCTCCCGTACGGCGCTGGTGGCGACGGCGATGATGCGATCGTAGCCCTTATTCTTGGCCAGGGTGACGAGATTGCGAATGACATCGAGCCCGCGCGTGATGGCCTCGTCGGAGAGGCGGTGGGCTGTGAACGCGCCGTTCCCGAGCCTCGTCATATCTTTGAAGCGATCGAGAATCTTGTAGCCTGCGTCCGGCTGGATCTCAGCCAGCACCATATGGATGGAGTTCGTTCCGATATCGATGACGGCGATCTTAGACATAAAGGATTGTAAATATACAGGGGTTCAGGCTGAAGGCTCGAGGCTGGTCTGTTTGGTCTATTCGGTCTGTCTCGTCTGTCCTGTTTTTTTGACTGAACTGGACCAACCAGATAGACAAAATAGACCAGATCACCAGACAGACCTGCCGTTCAGCCTATCTACCTCAGCAGTTACGATCGGAAACCATAATGAAAGGCTCATAGCCTGTCAAGGTCGGTGGGGTTAATTCTTGGTTACATTCGGGATGGCTGCTCTCTCGTGGGTCGCCGTGGTACTCTCACCGGTCTTGTTTATTTGGTTTATTTGGTTTGTCTTGTTATTTGGTTGAACCAGACCCATCAGAGAAACCAAACGAACTAAACAAACCAAATGAACCAAACAAACCAAATAAACCAGATGTCCGTTGTTGTGAC
>JAABQN010000225.1 GCA_011391455.1 Nitrospiraceae bacterium | reverse complement strand
CAAGTATTTGCGCTATCTCAAGGATTTCAAGGAAAATGATTGGTTCATGGCCATGGCCTCGTACAATGCCGGTGAAGAACGAGTTCGTAAGCTTTTGAAGGGTCAAAATATTACCGACTATTGGAAGATGCACGGGCCACGGGAAACGATGCGCTATGTTCCGAGAATCATCGCCGCCAAGGAAATCTATTCGCAGCCGGAGAAGTACTTGGGGCTGAGCAAGAAAGACCTGTATGTACCGATGGAAATTGAAACGGTCACCGTCAATGTGAAAGATTCCCAACGAGCCCTCACCTCGATTGCCGAAGAATATGGAACCTATTTCTTGGAACTCAAGATGCTGAATCCTGAATTCAAGAAAGATGTGCTCCCACGCGGGACCTATCAAATGAAAGTCCCTCGGCAGACTTGTCCGAGCCGTTGTTTCAAGCAGGACAAGACTCCCTAGCAGGGGGATGGTCCGGTGAGTCCCCTGTGCTCGCGCAACGCGCGGTCTCAGAAGACCCTCGTTGGACGCGCGCAGTGGGGGACTCACCGGACCATCCTAAGATGACGTACACAGCGAGCCCATCAGCAGCGTGATACAGATTCCTCCCTCTCCTATCCGGCCACTTCTGAGAAAATTAATCGTTCGAGGACTAGCTGCGGTAGACGCCCGTACGGCAGTCAGCCGTGCTATCTCCAGAAACGGCGAAGAACTGGTCATTGGCAAGCGTCGGTATGACCTGCGCCGCTATGAGCATATCGTCGTGGTCGGGGCAGGGAAGGCCACGGCTTCGATGGCCCAGGCGGTAGAACAGCGGTTAGGCTCTCGACTGCAGGGCGGCTTCGTCGTGGTCAAGCATGGCCATGTTGTGCCGACGAAACGGATCGTTGTGGCGGAAGCCGGTCACCCGGTTCCCGATCGGTTCGGGCGGCAGGCGGCGGCCAGGCTCAGTGCCATGGCCGCAGAACTTGGCCGGCGAGACCTCTTGATCGTACTCTTGTCCGGGGGGGCTTCGAGTTTACTGCCCGCTCCTGTCGCAGGGATTACGCTAGCCGACAAGCAACGGACCACGCAAGAACTCTTGCGATGCGGAGCGAATATCCGTGAAATTAATACGGTTCGAAAACATCTCTCGCGTCTCAAAGGCGGGCGTCTAGCCGAGTTGACGAAGGCCACCGTTGTGACGCTGATTCTGTCCGATGTGTTGGGTGACGACCTCAGTGCCATTGCCTCAGGGCCGACAGTCCCGGACCCGACAACCTATCAAGACGCGGTCGGGATTTTGAAACGCCGTCGCATTTGGCGGACGGTCCCTCAGCGCGTGCGTCTGCATCTCGAACGTGGATATCAGGGACTTGTGGATGAGACTCCAAAGCCTGGCTCCTCTCTGTTTCGTCGCGTCCATCATCATATCGTCGGGAACAACGAAGCGGCTGTCATGGCTGTGGCACAGGCAGCCGGCAAGGCAGGTCTGCGAATCCTTGTGCATCGGTCGGCCTTGACCGGAGAGGCGCGAGATGAGGGGCAGCGGTTCGGCGCCCTCGCGAGGAGCATTGTGCAATCGGGCAAACCGCTGCAGAGGCCCTGTTGTGTGGTGGCTGGCGGGGAAACCACTGTGACTGTCACTGGAAAGGGAGCAGGCGGGAGGGCGCAAGAATTTGCTGCAGCAGCTGCGTTGGAAATTGCAGGGCTGGCCAATGTGTGGGTGGTGGCGATCGGCACCGATGGCACAGACGGTCCGACTGACGCGGCCGGCGCCGTGATCGATGGCAGTACCCTGGCGCGCGCTCAGCGCCTCTCGGTGGACCTGAAGGACGTGTTGAAGCGGCACAACACCTATCCCGCATTGAAGCGGCTCAATCAGCTCATCATGACCGGTCCTACCGGCACGAACGTGAATGACCTTTACCTCCTCCTCGTCCTCTAGCAGGATGCTGAAAAAGTCTGCCAGCTTCGTTCTCGCTTCGCTCAGAGGCTCAACGTACCGAAGCGTACGCCTCGCCTCTTCTCTTGCTGCGGCCTTGCTGGACAGCCATTTTGAGCATCCTGCGTGGTGTTCTCCCGTTGTCCCAGACATGCGGATCAATGAAGTGCTGGCGCACCCCCATAGTTTTTCCGCAACCTGCTAGGTAGTATCCACTTCATGGACCGCCCTCTCCTTCTTTCCTTGGCCGCCTGCACGCAACCGTCTCTTGTCGGTGGGAAAGCCCTGGGCTTAGCGCGTCTGCTCGCAGGAGGATTCCCTGTTCCAGCCGGACTCTGCATCACGACGGAAGCCTATGATCACGCGCTGAGGATGCCGGGATTTTCTCCAACGAAGGAGTGGCAGGCAGCCCTGCATTCTTCCGGGGCTGAGCGCCAACGGATACTCTCCCGCTGCCACACTATCATTCGGGATTACGTGATCGATGAGTTGACGGCTCAGATCATCGAACAGGTCCACCGGCTGGATCTGGCGCCGCACGGGCTGTGGGCGGTGCGGTCGTCGGCGACGAACGAGGATGGAGTTCATGCGAGCTTTGCCGGAATCTACCGTACGTGCCTCGGTATTCCACTGGAAGAGATGGGCGTGGCGGTCAAGGACCTGTGGTTGTCGATCTGGGATGAGCGGGTTCTGAATTACCATGCAACATCGGGATTAAGCGGAACACCTCCTGCCATGGCAATCGTGATCCAACCGCTGCTAGAGGCGAGCGCTGCCGGCGTGGCCTACTCCGTCCATCCTCTGACAGGCAGAGCGACCCAGGTGATGGTCAATGCGGTGGCGGGGCTTGCAGCGGCCCTCGTCGATGGGCGTGCAACGCCGGATCAGTATGTCGTTGAGATGGCCGAGAACGGTCAGCCCACCAGGGTCAGCCAACGGACGATTGCCAGGCAAACTCAGGTCTTGAGGGTGACAGGCCGGGGTCTTTGTGAAGTGCCGCTGCCGGATGAGGTCGTGGAGCGCGCCACGTTGTCGGACGACCAACTGCTAGCTCTGGCCCGTGCGGCCAAGCAGATTGAACGATTATTCGGCCATCCGGTGGACCTTGAATGGCTCTACGATGAGCGAGGCCTGTGGCTGCTTCAAGCGCGGCCTATATCGGGCCTGACTCGACCCCCGCAGCTGACCAATGACGATTGTGAATGGTCTCGCGCCAACTTCAAAGAGACGTTACCGGAGTTGCCGAGCCCACTCGGCCTGTCGTTTCTCGAACAGTTCATGGAGCGCTACATTCTCTCGCCCTATCGGCGTATGGGATGCCAGATTCCAGAAGGGGTCACGTCGGTCCGTACGTTCAAGGGACGTCCCTACATCAATATGACGTTGTTTTACTCTCTCATTGCACAACTGCGGGGAGATCCCTCTTTAATGACGGAGCAGATGGGAGGAGAAATCCTTGCCAGGCCGCCGGAGGTTCGCCCGCTTGGGTGGTTTGCGGTGGCCCGTGCCGGCGTTGTGATGATCGCTGAGATGAGAAAGGCGGTGCGCCATGGGCCGGCCTGGTTCGCGGAGATGAAAGCGATGGCGGCAGAGCAGCGCGCCGATCGGCTTCGATCTCTCTCAGGCGAAGAGATCGCCCTTCGTCTCGATGCCATCACAAAATGGCTCGATGAACGGGAACTGACATTTGCCACCGCAGGAGGGGTTGCGCAGTGTTTGCAGGCGTTAGGCGGCTTGCTGCCTCGCTGGCTAGGCGGAGATTGGAGATCTCTGCTGAACGGGGCGCTGCAGGGTCAGGCATCGGTGATCAGCGC
>JAABQN010000224.1 GCA_011391455.1 Nitrospiraceae bacterium | reverse complement strand
GCGACGCCCATCTTCTCTTGAAACCGAAGAGCCGGCTGTCCACCTACGAGCTGCTGTTTCGGCAATTCACCAGCCCGATCATCCTCATCCTCCTGGCGGCCGCAGGGCTGGCCTTCTTTCTAGCGGATCCGACCGACACGGCGATCATTCTCATGATCGTGCTCGCCAGCGGCCTGCTCGGGTTCTGGCAGGAACGGAGCGCGAATCAAGCAGTGGCCAGTCTGCTCGCGATCGTGCAAGTCAAAGCAGATGTGTGGCGGGACGGGAGCCCGGCTGCTGTACCGGTTGAGGAGGTCGTACCGGGCGATGTCGTCCTACTCAGAGCGGGGGACACAGTTCCCGGCGATTGTCTGCTGCTTGAATCGAAAGACCTATTCGTGGACGAGGCGACGCTCACGGGCGAAACCTATCCGGTCGAGAAAGTATGCGGAGTCCTGCCGGCCGACATTCCACTCGCTCGGCGGACGAATAGTCTTTTTCTCGGGACCCATGTCGTCAGCGGAAACAGTACGGCGGTTGTGGTGCATATCGGGTCGGACACGGAATTTGGGAAGGTCTCTGGCCGGTTACAGCTCAGGCCGCCGGAGACGGAGTTCGAGCGAGGCATCAGGCAATTCGGGTATCTGCTCTTGGAAGTGACCGTCGTGTTGGTCGTCGCCATCTTCGCGGTCAACGTGTATTTGGCCAGGCCTGTGCTCGAAGCCTTTCTCTTTTCCCTCGCTCTCGCAGTCGGCCTCACCCCGCAGCTGCTGCCTGCTATTATCAGCATCAATTTGGCCCATGGGGCCAAACGCATGGCCCAGCAGAAAGTGATTGTGAAGCGCTTAGCCTCGATCGAAAACTTCGGGAGCATGACTGTCTTTTGTTCGGACAAGACAGGGACATTGACCGAAGGACTCGTCCGGCTGAAGGCCGCGTACGATATCACGGGGAATCCGAGTGAGCGGGTGCTCTTGCAGGGCGCACTCAATGCGAGTTTCGAAACAGGGTTTCATAATCCGATCGATGCAGCCATCCGCACCGCTCGCTCGTTCGATCTCTCCCCCTATCGGAAATTGGATGAAGAGCCCTACGACTTTGTCCGCAAACGATTGTCCGTGTTAGTCGCGACGCCGACTGCCCATCTCATGGTCACCAAGGGAGCCCTGGTGAATATGCTGGCGGTCTGTTCAACCGCCGAGACTGCGGACGGCACCTTGGTTGCGTTGGCTGCCGTGCGGGATGCCATCCTTTTGCAGATGGCGCAGTGGGCCGGCCAGGGATGGCGGGTGCTCGGACTCGCCTCTCGCGAGATGGGCGCACGAGAGGGCATCACCAAAGGTGATGAAGCGGATATGACGTTCTTGGGATTTCTGGTTTTCGAAGATCCTGTCAAGGCCGATGTCGTGGAGACGATTGGCCGCCTCAAGAGCCTGGGTGTCACTTTGAAGATCGTGACCGGCGATAATCGTCTCGTCGCGGCTCATGTCGGACAGGCGATAGGCTTGTCGAATGGAAATCTGTTGACCGGCGAGGATTTGCGGAAGATGAGCGACGAAGCGCTGGTGTCGCGCGTGAATGACGTCCATGTGTTTGCCGAGGTCGAGCCGAATCAGAAGGAGCGGATCATCCTGGCCTTGAAAAAAGCAGGCCACGTCGTAGGCTATGGGGGCGACGGCATCAACGATGCCTCGGCATTGCACGCGGCGGATGTCGGCGTGTCCGTCGAGAGTGCGGTGGACGTGGCGAAAGAAGCGGCGGATATCGTGTTGCTGGAAAAAGATCTGGGCATTCTGGTCGACGGCGTGCAGGAAGGGCGGAGGACGTTCGCCAACACGTTGAAGTATGTCTTTATGGCGACCAGCGCGAACTTCGGCAACATGTTCAGTATGGCGGGGGCGTCGCTCTTTCTGTCCTTTCTGCCTCTACTGCCCAAGCAAATATTGTTGACCAATCTCCTGACCGACATTCCGGAAATGACCATCGCAGGAGATCGTGTGGATGAAGAGTTGATCGATCGGCCCAGGCGATGGAACATCGCCTTCATTCGAAAATTCATGCTCACGTTTGGCTTGGTGAGTTCCATCTTCGATTATCTGACTTTCGCGGTGCTGCTCTTTGTCTTTCAAGCCGGTGTCGAGGAATTCAGAACCGGGTGGTTTGTTGAGTCGGTGATCTCCGCTTCGATCATCGTCCTGGTCGTAAGGACTCGTCGGCCATTCATTCTCAGCAGACCGAGCCGTGGCCTGCTGGTTGCCACGCTCGCGGTCGTAGGACTGACGCTGCTGTTGCCCTATACGCCGTTGCGCGGGCCGCTGGGGTTCGTGCCGCTGTCGCCGCTGTTCCTGGCGGCCTTGCTCTGCATCGTCGTTGGCTATGTCGTCGCTGCAGAGGTGGCGAAGAAGATCTTCTACCGGCATGTGGTCTATTGAAGCGGGACCGCCGTCAGAACCTCATTCGATGGTGATGAGATTTTTGATTCGGTCGTACGCGGCATCCGACAGAATATGCTTCTGTACCAGATCTGTCTTGTCGCGATAGGGACGGCCCTCGATGATCTGTTGGGCCAGGGCTGCGTTCATGCCAGGCAATACGACGAGTTGCTCGATTGATGCCGTATTTAGGTGGGTTGGTTTCATGGGATCGTTCGGCGGTCGTCGCGGGTGCTCCAGCCGTTCCAATGGAATGTCCAGCGGGCGCTGGAGCTGTGGGTCAAGCTGTTGCCTGGTCCTATCGGCAGCGAGGGCAGATGAGTAAAGACATGCGAGGCTCGGCATCAGAAAGAAAGCAATAGAGAGTCCTGCATGTGCGACCCGATAGGGGAGATAACCTCGTTGTCGTGATTGAAACATGGTGTCCTTTGTGTGAGAAAGTGGCTTCTACCTGTTTAGACGTAACAAACGACCCGGCGTTTCCTCGTTCCATTTGATCATCGGTTCGCTGCCGGAGTAGAAATGCATCCAATGATTCTATACCACAACAATACAATGGGCCAATTCAAGGAGGGGAACCATGGACGTCCGCAGCAAGGTCTACACCTATCACACATCAGTCAAATGGACGGAACAGCGCAAGGGGGTCATCTCCTGCGCCGGTAAACCGGACATCCAAGTTGCAACACCGCCGGAGTTCAAGGGACACGAAGGCATCTGGTCGCCGGAGGATCTATTCGTCGCGTCCGCCAACATCTGTCTGATGACGACCTTCCTGTCGGTGGCGGAGCGAGCAGGGCTGGCCTTTACCTCCTACGAGAGCCAGGCTGAAGGAAAGCTTGAACTGGTCGATGGGAAGTTCCAGTTCACGGCCATTATGTTAAAGCCGACTATTACGCTCCCGGCGAATGCCGATGCGGCCAAAGCCAAGGAGTTGATCGAGAAAGCCGAGGTGAACTGTCTGATTTCCAACAGCATGAAGGCGAGAGTCAGCTTGGAAGCGACCATCCGGTAGCAAGAAGAAGAGGGATGGGGACTGATGATCTTCTGTGCTCGCGCAACGCGCGGCCTGAGAAGGTCCTCGTTGGACGCGCGCAGTGGAAGATCAATCAGCCCCCATCCCTAAATAGACAACGAGCAAGCTTGGAGGGAACATGGATATTGTTCGACGCGCGCAATGGAGGATCGACCAGGCTACCCTTGAAATGAAATAGGGGATTGGGGTGGCGCTCGCAGAGGAGGGGACGGAGCCTGATGATCCTCTGTGCTCGCGTCAGCCTTACAAGCTTACCCCTCTATCCGAAAGACCGGGTGATTTCTCCT
>JAABQN010000223.1 GCA_011391455.1 Nitrospiraceae bacterium | reverse complement strand
TGCTCATGGGACGGGTCGGTGGTCATCTGGGCCAGTAACATGAATATCAGTTCCCCGACTGGGTATGCGGACATCTATGCGATTAATAATCCGCTCGGCACCAGCGGCGGCGGTGACACAACCCCACCAGCCGCACCAGTTAATCTTCACATCGAGTAAAGACCGGGGCCCCTGTTCACCAATACAACAGGGGGCTCCGTAGTATCCCGACGTCAATCGACCGCAGTCAACTGATTGACCAAAGCGATGATCTCCCTCCTCCTGATCCAACTACTCACATAGATACGCGCACCCAGCACCCCCGCCGATCGATTCCATAAGCGGCTCTACCTATCGCGCCAGCCCATCAGCTTATGCTCGACCGAAAACAGCCCAAACAATGGGGGGGCCATACCTCGAATGGGGAATTTGCAACTTCCTGCCGACATGGGATCTTACCAGTGACTTTATTATGAATACCGGCGGTGTCGTCCGACCCGTCGGCTAGAGGCTTTGGGCGGCCTGATCCTGGGTCGGCGGGGCTTTTCTCGCTCGACGGACTATAGGCATGCCTACACCGGCCTTACGTGCGAGAAACCTCGCCAAGGTTGAGACCTGTAGCCTGTGCCTACTCAAAATTCGTGCATCGATCCCGCTGTTCTGCTGATCGGGCATGAACAAGAGCTGAGAAAATAAGGCCATCATGAAAAGTAACATTTCTCGACAAACGATATGTCGCCTGCGAGTACACACACCAGTGGCAGCATCAAGGGTTACAGGCAACACATTCAAGAGAGCGATCTCAGTGAACGGATTGTCATGCGTACTCATTCTTGCAGCGCTCGTGGCTTGTACTGGGAAAACCGGCGACTCGGCAACCTCTGCCCTTTCGTTTGCTGCGGCCTGCCAAGGGACGACCGCCAACCCGTTCACCCAGCCACCAGTCTTTGTCCCTTCGCCCCCTTCGTCATTTCTTCCTAACGATGGGTCGGTTCAAGCTCCTCTTCCTCTGCTGACAGGGGCCTACGGCTACAACTCGTTCATCCCTGGTTTGGTGGGGTTTCCTGCTGTCGGAGGGACCTATACAGACCCAATTTTAAAAGGAACCGTCCGTCGGCTGACCGATACGGTAGGCTTTCCCAATCAAGAAGACATCTATGGTCACCACTGGGCCAACGCCAATGGATCCCTTGCCTTCTCACGGACCAGTGCCTTCAACATCATAAACACAACTACAGGGGCCGAGGTCTATACCAACCAGCCTTTCGGGTCGAATCTCCCACTTCTTGGGACTGTGGCACCTGACATTGCCTGGGACGCGATTGACCCGAACAGATATCACTTCTACCAGGGTGCCAACCTCACATGCCGGAATCTCGTGGAGCAGAGAAATGTTGTGAAGACCTTCCCCTCAACTCTCGAACCCAACGGAGGATCGCTCAATACACAAGACCGGTCGGGACGGTACTTCACGGTGCGCTACGGAGGCAGCAATAAAGTATGGGATAGTCAAACCGACCGCATCTATTCCGGCTCGGTAACACCTCAAAATCTCAATGGATGGGTCGCGATCACGCCGGATGGCAATTATTTGGTCACAGCGGCTGGGCTTAATAATGAGCACTACTCCTATGCCATCGACCATATGAATCACAGCATTAGCTCCACGCCCGTCAACTTCTGGACCCTCTGCGGGGATCATGGCACGTTAGTGTCTGCGGCAAATGGGAAAAACTACTTCATCACCTTCGACTGTAACAACTCTCCCGGTATCTATCGTGTCGACATTACATTGGATCAGAACTTGAATCAGCCTTTTAAGACTGAGGCTGATCAAATCGCCGTTAACCAATTACTCCTCCCGCTCACCTTTAATAGCGCTACTACCGCAAGTACCAACGATGGTCACCTCTCGGCAGTATCAAAAGAAGGCCCTAACCAGAATTGGGTGTTCTTCGATAGCGAAACCTTTTTAAAAACCTTTCCAGATGGTTACGACGACTTCAATTCGGACCCGGCTACCTCTAACTGGCAACCTTACGAACAAGAGATTATTGCGATGAATGTGGTTACCTTGGAAGTGCGCCGATATGCCCACCACAGATCACGAGGCTTGAGTTCAAGCTATTACGCCCAACCACGAATCTCCTGTTCCTGGGATGGCTCAATCATTTTGTGGACCAGTAACTACAACACCGGCTCACCGACTGGGTATGCGGATCTGTATGGAATGGCATTTAGTGGCAACTAGCTGTTCTCCAATTTCGTCTTTTTTCAGGGTAGGGAAAGAATGAAGAGCGCCCCATGAAGTTATCCGTTCGTCTACTGCAATGGAAAGACCTGACGCCTGGCAGGCTGGCGGCCTGGGCCGATCTCGAATCGCGGACTCTCGACCCGAATGCCTATCTGTCGCCCTACTTTGTGGTGCCGGCTCAACGGTACCTCGATGGCCACGCGGACCCGCTCGTCATGTGGATCGAGCAGGAGGGAACCGCCGGCCATGAGGTGCTGGGCGTGGGGATTTTCGATGCAGTGAGAGGAACGCGTCAGTTTCCACTCCCCCATCTGCGCGCATTCTGCTCGCCCCATTCTAAATTATCCGGACTGCTCGTGGACTCCACTGTGGCCAGCGAGGTGATCGAGGCCTGGGTCGCCTATTGCGCAAGCAAGGCATTTCATTGGCACGGCATCGAATTCGTGTACTGGCAAGCGGACAGCAAGACCGAGCAACTGGTGCGCAGTATTGGGCCACAATATGGCGCCACCTGGTATGAATACGAGCGCATGTCCCGCGCGGTCCTATATCCGTCGCAAGCGGGCGAGCCCTACATCGAATCGAAGTTGAGCGCGAACCGTCGAAAGGATGCGCGGCGTTGCATGAGGCGCTTGGAGGACATCGGCCCCGTGACCTGGACCCTGCTACAGGGCACTGCGGTCGACGAGGCCTGTACTGATCGATTTCTCGAACTCGAGCGAGACGGCTGGAAGGGTGACCAAGGCGACGCGCTTCTTTCGAATAGCCATGATGAGCAGTTTTTTCGAGAAATGGTGCGCGGGTTTGCCGGAGCAGGCAGGGCCCTCTTTGCTGAGCTGCGTGTCGGCGAGCGAGTTATTTGCTCTACCAGCAATTTCCTTTCCGGGCGGGCCGCCTTTGCCTTCAAGATCGGCTGGCATCGCGACTTTGCAAAAATGTCTCCGGGAACCCTGAATGAGGTCGAGATGATTCGCCACGCTCCATCCCTGCTCGGGAAACTCGACTTTTTCGACAGCGGGGCCAGCCAGAACTCCTACATCAATGAGTTGTGGGTCGATCGCCGTCCGCTGAGCAACAGCATCCTCGTCACAACCGGCGCAGGTCGCGTCATGCTTCGGGTTGTAGACCTCGGCAAACGGCTGAAACGCCGGCTCATGAGCGATAAGAACGTTACTAGCGCGTAGCATAACTTAGCAGGCTGCGGAAAAACTCGGCTCATACGGGAAATGACGATGAAATATCGCAGAATGACGCTGATGCAACAATCGCACAGGATGCTCAAAATGGCCGTCCAGCAAGGCCGCAGCGAGCGAAGAGGCGAGGAGGTACGGACCGCACTTCGTGGAGCCGTTTGCCCTCTCAATAGTTCTTGGCAAACGGAAAAGCTCCTCACGTGTTTCGGGTCTCCGAGGAAGTTTGTCTCAGCGTTGAGCCTCTGAACGATGCGAGAACGATGCTGGCGGACTTTTTCAGCATCCTGTTAGAGCGGGATATATATGTGTGGCATTCTCGGA
>JAABQN010000222.1 GCA_011391455.1 Nitrospiraceae bacterium | reverse complement strand
GGCGAAGCTCAAGAAGGCCGGGGTGGACCTCATCGTGGTGGATACGGCGCACGGGCATTCTCAATCGGTGCTGGATACGGTCAAGATGATCAAGAAACGTTATCCAGACATCGAACTGATCGCCGGGAACATCGGCACTGCCGAGGCGGCAAAGGATCTTCTCAAAGCCGGTGTCGATGCCGTGAAGGTGGGTGTGGGACCCGGCTCGATTTGTACGACCCGCATTGTATCCGGCGCCGGGATGCCGCAACTGACGGCGATTGCCGATTGCGCAAAAGTCCTTGCCGGCAGCGGTATTCCGATCATTGCGGACGGCGGGATCAAGTATTCTGGCGATATCACGAAGGCCTTGGCAGCGGGCGCCTCTTCGGTCATGCTGGGCGGACTCTTGGCAGGCACGGAAGAATCGCCGGGTGACACGGAACTGTACCAAGCCAGAACCTATAAGGTATACCGCGGCATGGGTTCGATCGGCGCGATGGAGCGAGGCGGCGGAGATCGCTATGGCCAGGCCGGCCGTCCGGCGCAGAAGCTGGTCCCGGAGGGCATCGAAGGTCGTGTGCCCTATAAGGGGAAACTCTCGGCCGTCATCTATCAATTGATCGGCGGCGTGAAGTCCGGCATGGGCTATTGCGGATGCAAGACGATCTCGGACTTACAGCAGAAGGCTACGTTTATCAGGCAGACGGTCGCCGGACTTCGCGAAAGCCACGTGCACGATGTGATTATTACGAAGGAAGCGCCGAATTACCGGATGGACTGGGAGTAGTTTCTCGCACCCCTTACGCCTCACCCCTGACCCCTAACCGCATCAAGATGGAACTTTGGCACAATAGAATCCTGGTCCTCGACTTTGGATCGCAATACACCCAGCTGATTGCACGCCGTATCCGCGAAGCCCACGTCTACTCGCAAATTCTGCCCTGCACTGTTCCCTTGGCGACGATTCTCGCCTATCGCCCGCAAGGCATCGTGCTGTCCGGCGGTCCCTCCAGTGTGTATGAGAAGAAGGCGCCGTCCGTTCCCAAGGAACTCTTCGATCTCGGCATTCCGATTCTCGGCATTTGCTACGGGATGCAGCTGGTGACCCATCTCTCGGGCGGAGAGGTGGCTAAATCCAAGCATCGGGAGTATGGCCGGGCGGATCTCACGATTGACGACAAGAGCAATCTCTTCAAGGGTATCGGCGAAGGTGGATCGACCGTCGTCTGGATGTCACACGGAGATCGTATCGAGCGGATGCCGCCGGGCTTCCGCTCGATCGCACACACAGTCAATTCACCAATCGCGGCGATGAAGCGAGACGACAACAAGCGCAGGATCTATTGTCTTCAGTTTCATCCGGAAGTCGTGCATACGCCGGAGGGAACCCAGATCCTCCGGAATTTCGTCTATGACATTTGCGGCTGTAAGCCGACCTGGACGATGCAGTCCTATGTGGAGACAGCGGTGCAGCAGATTCGCGAGCAAGTCGGCAAGGAGCGAGTGATCTGCGCCTTGAGCGGAGGAGTGGACTCTTCAGTAGCCGCTGCATTGACCCATCGCGCCATTGGTGACCAGCTGACCTGTATCTTCGTCGACAACGGGCTGCTTCGGGCAGGAGAGAAGGAACAGGTCAAACAGACCTTCGCGCAACAGCTGCATTTGAATTTGCGTCTCCTCGATGCGTCCGAGTCGTTCCTTGCCAAGCTCAAAGGGGTGATCGATCCGGAGCGTAAGAGGAAAATTATCGGGAAGCAATTCATCGAACAATTCGAGGCCGAGGCGAAGAAGAAATCCGGCGGCGCAAAATATTTGGTCCAGGGCACGCTCTACCCGGATGTGATCGAGAGCGTGAGCTTCAAGGGCCCGTCGGCCACGATCAAGACGCATCACAATGTGGGTGGGTTGCCGGCTCGCATGAAGTTGAAATTGATTGAGCCCCTGCGCGAGCTATTCAAAGATGAAGTCCGTGTGCTGGGTAAGGAGTTAGGCCTGCCGGACGAAATTGTCTGGCGGCAGCCATTCCCCGGCCCTGGCCTTGCTATTCGGGTGCTGGGAGCGGTGACGAAGGAGCGACTGGTCATACTGCGAGCAGCCGAGTCCATTCTCGATCAGGAGATTCGCACGGCTGGTTTGTATCGGGAAATTTGGCAATCGCTTGCCGTACTGTTGCCGATCAGGACCGTGGGCGTCATGGGCGATCAGCGGACCTATGAGCATGTGATTGCCCTGCGTGCCGTCACGAGTTTGGATGGCATGACGGCCGATTGGGCCAAGATTCCGAACGACGTGTTGGGCAAGCTGTCGAACCGGATCATCAATGAAGTGAAGGGCGTCAATCGGGTAGTCTATGATATCAGTTCGAAGCCACCGGCCACGATCGAGTGGGAATAGCGGGGAGTGGCTCGGCTGGTTCCCATGCTCGCAGAACGCGCACGATGAAACAGTGCTCGTTCGATGCGCGCAGTAGGATCCAGCCAAGCCACCCCCCGAGGAAAGGTGTAACGGAGAAGAATGGAAGTTAGACTACAAAAAGTCATTGCCGGAACCGGATTGGCTTCTCGCCGGAAGGCTGAGGAGTGGATTGCGGCCGGGCGGGTAACCGTCAACGGGAAAGTCGTGACGGAACTCGGAACCAAGGTCGATCCGGATCGAGTCCACGTCAAGGTGGACGGTAAGCACATCAGTTCTACTCAGCCGTATGTCTATCTGCTGCTGAATAAGCCGAAGAACGTGATGTCGACATTGAACGATCCGGGAGGCAGGCCGACGGTGAAGGATTTTCTCCGCGGGATTTCGGTACGGGTGTTTCCCGTCGGCCGGTTAGACTTCGACAGCGAAGGGTTGATGCTCCTGACCAATCACGGCGACTTGGCTCAGACCCTGCTCCATCCCCGCTACCATGTGCCGAAGACCTATCTCATCAAGGTGAAGCAGGTGGTGACGGACAATCATATCCGGCAGTTAGAGCAGGGTATACAGTTGGAAGATGGCATGACGAGCCCGGCGATCGTCAAGAAGGTCAAAAAGGCCAAGCTGAACTCTTGGCTCGAAATTACAATCCGCGAAGGGCGGCAGCATCAAGTGAAGCGGATGATGGAGGCGGTGGGTCACCCGGTTTTGAAGCTGACAAGGATTAAGATGGGTCCGCTCTTATTGGGCGATCTGGGGCCCGGTGAGTTCAGGTATTTGACCGATCGTGAAGCGAACGCGTTGCGCGAGCTGGCAGAGCTGAAGCTTGCCGCAGCAGAGGATACAAAGCAGCAGCCTTCCAGGCCGAAGAAGCGGGTCAGTCGGGCTGGATGGGCTCGTTCCAAGAAAGTGAAGGTGGTATGAAGGTCAGAACTCATCGATGCGGGGAACTCACAAAAGCAGCCGTTGGGCAGACCGTCGTCTTAAACGGCTGGGTCCAGAAGCGGCGTGACCACGGAACGGTTATGTTCATCGATCTGCGGGACCGAACCGGAATCACGCAGGTGGTGTTTAACGCCGAGCGCAATGCCGCGGTGCACCAGGCCTCCCATTCCTTGCGGAGTGAATGTGTCGTGTCGGTGACTGGGCAAGTAATGGCCCGCCCGGACGAGTCGAAGAATCCCAATCTGCCCACAGGCGAAATCGAAGTCTTTGTAGATGCCGTCGAGATTCTAAACGAGTCGAAGACACCGCCCTTCGTGATCGAAGACGATGCCGAAGTGACAGAGTCGGTCCGGCTGAAATATCGCTACCTGGATCTTCGGCGTCCAAAGATGCAACGGCTGCTAACGATCCGG
>JAABQN010000221.1 GCA_011391455.1 Nitrospiraceae bacterium | reverse complement strand
ATTGCCGGGATCGTAGCGGTTCACTGGGTTGAAGGCGCTATCGGGATCGTATTTGTTGACTGGATTAATCGGGTTGTCCGGTTGATACTGCGTGGCCGGGTTGAAGATATTGTAGTCCCGTTCGTAGCGCGGATCGAAGCCCGTCTCGGCGTGGCTCGTGGAAACCCACAGGCACAGCATCATCGCAATCAACATGCTGTATCTCATGGTTGCCTCCTTACGCAGACGTTCATCGGCAGTACCCATAATACTCAACAACTGTGACATCGGAGGTCCATTCCTGAAACAATTTTCTCGTCGGTGCGTTCCCCGCGATCCATATAGAGAGTTCTGTCCACTATTCTGGTTCGCCCCCTGAGCCGGCCATGACATCCGAGGTCACTCTCTTCCCCCCATACGTTCTACAGCTGCGGTAGGAACGCGAGCGCTATTTCTCTTCTTTGACTCGAAAGCCGATACGCCTGCTTGTCTGAGGGGGCGGCGTCATGAGCCGGCGAATCGCGTCAAACAACGATTTAATATGTCCGTCATGACCGACGACTGTACGCTCCAATTCAGCCAGCTTGGCCGCCAACTCTTTATGCGAGGCGATCATGCGTTTCAACCGCACGAAGGCACGTACCACGAAGACGCTCATCTGGACCGCATATGGGTTGTTGAGCACATTAGCCGCCATAATCGCGCCATACTCCGTAAACACATAGGGCAGGTATTTGATGTTCTAGCCTCGCTTCAAGATCACAGATTGTGATCTTGAACGGGAAAGCCCCTCGGCCTCGCTCCAAGTCAGCCGGAACATGAAGTCTCCCGGAAACTTCTCGGCGTTGCGTTTGACCGCCTGATTGAGCGTACGAGTCTCAACTCCGTAGATCCGGGCCAGATTGGACGCGAGGATGACACGGTGCCCGCGAACTATCATGATCACGCTCTCAATGGGCGCCACTGCGTTACCTGCCATGTCCTATCCTTTCTGATGTGCGCGAACGATTGCCTGCACCACTGCCAAGCACGGACGGCAGGGTCATCACTGACCCACGATTTTTTTCGCTTCTTCTTCCACCGCGACGCGTAATGAGTCCGGCTCCACGACCCGTACGCCGCTGCCAAAACTGAGTACCCACCCGACCAATTCTCTTGTGTCGGCTACCGTGAGCGTCATGCGGAGCTGGCCATTTTTCAATTTTTTGCTCTGCTGACTGGCATGCCAGACTCGGTCTTTCGCCCAGGCCGCGGTCATCTTATCGAAGTGCAGCTCGACCTCGATCTGCTTTCCCTGCATGACCACGAGCGCATTCTCAACGTAGGCCTCCAGATCGAAATGCAGGGGCATTTGATAGGGGTGGTTCGTCAGTGTCAGCGACTTGATACGCTCGACCGCGAACATCCGCACGTCTTTTCGCCAATGACAGTAGGCAATCAGGTAGAGCCCTCCGGCGACATAGCGTAGACGGTACGGATTGACCTCGCGCCGCGAGGCGGCATTACGGGAAGCCGAAAAGTAGCGCATCTGAACCGTGCGCGCGCGGGTGATCGCCTTCGTTAAGATGTCGATCGTGAGACGATGCTCCCGGTAGCGCTTGTGTGGACCCAATCCGACCGAGAAGGATTGCTCCAATTGGCGGACTAATTCCATTGCTGGAGGAGGAATACGCGCTATGGCCTTCTGGAGCGCGGAGTCCAGTGCCGCTTTGATTTCGGTGCCTTCGAGGGGAAGGAGAAGGTGACGTGTGAAGGTCAGCGCCATCAACTCTGTCGGCGAGAGGCTGAGTGCCGGAACGTTGCGAAAGCCGTCCAGGAGCCGCCAGCGGACACACCCCTCGACACGCTCGGTGAGTAAGGGAAAATGCGCCGCTTCCAAGGCTTCCAAATCACGTCGAATGGTGCGGGGATGTCTGGCCAAATCCGATGGCAAACCTGTGAGGAGTTCGCCCAGCGTGAGGCCGCGCTTCGACCCTTCCAACCGTTGCAGCACATGCCATTGTCGCGTAACTTGGTCGTTGCGCGGCATCGAGGAACCCTCAATACATAGGCCGATAAGCAGACGGAGCCTACGTTTTGGTGAGGCAGGAGTCAACTCTCGGCGGCGAGAAATGCGTGTATTTGGGGGTTGGCCAGACAGATCTGTTGCGGTCTGATAGCAATGGAGCCATCTCTTTTGTCCGGCTACACGGGAGGGTTAGGTCGGAATGTCTCTCGTCCCGTCATACGACACCCGCGATTGATGGGTAAGCTTTATGACATCACCGTCCTTGACCGCCGTATCCTCACCGCTCACTTTTTTATTCACGGCAATCAATAGATCTCGATTCAGCAGGAATTGCAGCAATGAGCCCATGCGATCCTGATTCGATTCAATGAGTTTCCTGACCGTAGTCGGCTCTGAAACCTCACATTCAAATTCTGTTTCTCCGACCGCATCGCGAAGCGTCAATCCAAAGACCAGTACTGTAACCATTGAACCCTCGTTAACTGGTTTATTTGGCTTGTCTTGTTTGTTTGGTTGATTTGGCTCATCTGGTTAGTTTCGTCCAACCAAATAACCAAACAAACCAAATAAACAAAACAAACCAGTCTTACGCTCTGTCTGCTGCCTCGTAGGCCTCTTGAAGCAATTGCGCTACGTGTTTGACCTCCGCTGTGCCTTGCAATCCCGTGCGTAATTGAATCATGCAGGCAGGACAACTCGTCGCCACAACTTCGGCGCCGCTCTGTTCGACGGCTCGCCGCTTACGTTCAACGATGCGCTGGGATGTCTCAAAATCCTTCACGAGATAGGTTCCGGCGCCGCCCGCGCAACGATCAGCGTCCGGCATCTCGACATACTCGACACCCGGCAAACTTGCCAGAATCGCGCGAGGCTCTTTGGTGACTCCCGCAGCTCGCAGATGGCAGGAGGAATGATAGGCCACCTTGCACTTCGAGGGTTGTGAACTAGCCATGGCTGGTTTCACCGACGATTGGGACACGAACTCCGAAATATGTGTGACCCGTTTGGCCAAGGCCTGGGCCGCCGCTTGCTCCGGTTCACCGGCGAACAGGGTTGGATAGTCCTTCAGCATGAGGGTGCAGGAGGCGCAGCCAGTCACTACCTTGTCGTACCCTGCCATCGACGCGAGATTGACCCGCGCCCCTTCTTTGGCCAATGAACGATGCCCGTAGGTTTCGATGGGCGTCCCGGAACAGCGTTGCGGCGGCAGATCCGGTTCGACCCCATGTTTTCGCAGCACCGCAATGACGGCATCCCCCACTCCATCGTCGAAGTAGTTGGCCGCGCAGCCGTGGAAATAGGCCACCGGGGAGCGAGCGGCTCGGCCAGCTTGGGGAATCAGGTCTGAATAACGATCACGGAGATGTCGCTTCGCGAGTCGAGGCAACACTAGCTGAGCAGACAATCGCGCCGTCTCGGCGAGACCACGCATGAAGGGTTTCGTTAGCAGATCGAGCAGCCGACGCAGTAGCGGCCTATCCCAGACTGACTGGCACCTCGCAAGAAGCTTTAAGAATTGCTCAAATCTTGCTGTTTGTGCATGGAAACGAAAGATCACGCCTGCCATCTTGTTCGGATGCTCGGCGCGTCGGTCCAGGATGAGCTGGGACACATCGACTCCAGCCGGGCAGGTTGTGCGACAGGACTTACAATTGAGACAGGCCTCCACCACTCGCTTCGAATTGAGATAGCTATAGTTCTTATCGGTGACAATCTCGAACCACCCCCGCGAGCTCATGTCTTCCGATTGAAAGACATCATAGACCGGGCAGACGGCGTT
>JAABQN010000220.1 GCA_011391455.1 Nitrospiraceae bacterium | reverse complement strand
GGGAGCGGATGGGCCGGTCGGCTCGCCAGGTGGTCGAACAGAATCAGGGAGCCTTGCAGCAGACGGTGGAGGCGATCGACAGGCTGCTGACGTCGAAGCAAGGTTTAAAGGCTGAAGGCTTGAAGGCTGAAGGTTCGAAACTGGCCACAGGGAATTCAGGTAGATAGGCTGAAGGTTTTTATGCTGAAGGCATGTCTGTCTGGTCATCTGGTCTGTCTGGTCTTTCTAGTCGGTTCGGACGAGATAGACGAGACAGACCTCTTCCACCAGACAGACCAAACAGACCAGATAAACGAGACAGACCAGATAGACCAAATGAACAAGATAGGCCTTCAGCCTGAACCCCTAATTCGGTACGCACCGTGTTGAATCCTGGGACAAGGGTCAGATGGTGGCTGATGTGGGCCGCAATTCCCTATGGAGCGGTTGCGCGGCTGCGCGCGATTCTCTACGACTGGGGTTGGTTCGATCAGCGGGAATTGCCGGTCCCAGTGCTGAGCGTCGGGAATCTCACGCTGGGCGGGACGGGAAAAACGCCGGTGGTCATTATGCTTGCCGATTGGCTTCTGGCACAGGGGAAACGGGTGGCGATTCTCAGCCGGGGCTATCGACGGACAAGTACGGCTCCATATTTGTTAGTGTCGAATGGCGATCGTCTGCTGGTTGGTCCGAACGAGGCAGGCGATGAGCCATTCTTGATGGCGCAGCGTTGTCCCAAGGCAATCGTTGCGGTGGGCGCCGATCGCTTTGAACTCGGCGACTGGGTCTTGGAGCGATTTCCGGTCGATTGTCTGATACTTGACGACGGATTTCAGCACCAGGGACTCTATCGAGACGTGAATCTCTTGCTGGTCGATGCCACAGATATAGCGGGACTCGCGGCCCTGGCGCCGGCAGGTCGGCTCCGGGAACCGCTGCGGGCGGCGGCGCGCGCAACTGCGATTGTCGTTACAAGAGCGGACGTACCGGCTCAGGCATCAGAAGTTTGTCGCAAACTGAAGGCAACGCTTGGCTTTATACCGGATCCAATCCAGACGGTCTTTCGTCCGGAGAGTCTGGTGTCGGTGGTGACAGGAGCATCTCAGCCGCTTTCTTGGTCCAAGGGAAAGACCGCGTTGCTCTGTAGCGGCGTGGGACATGCCGGATCGTTTCGCTCACTCGTCGAGCGAATGGGGATGAGGGTTCTGGATGAAGTGGTCTATGTCGATCACCATGCCTATACGAGCCAGGATGTCGAGAGCCTGAGCGCCAAGGCGACCGAGCTTCAGGCTGAGCTGGTTGTGACGACAGAGAAGGATGCCTGCAAGTTGGCATCACTGCTCCGACCCACCGATAGCTGGTGGGCCGTCCGGCTGAGTACATCCGTGACCGTAGGCGAAGATCGATTGAAGAAGTTGGTGCTCGGGCTGGAAACCAGGCTGAAGGCGGAGTCCCAGATGACTGGTTGATCTGGTTGGTCTGGTTTATTTAGTTCATTTGGTTTGTTTCGTTCGAAGACACCAAACAAACTAAACAAACGAAATAAACCAGATGAACCTTCTTGGTTGCGGAGGTTTGTGGATAAAGAAGCCATCAAGAAAATTCTTGTGCGTGGCCCCAACTGGCTTGGCGACGCGGTGATGTGCGAGCCTGCGCTCCGTGGATTGCGGAGGCTATTTCCCGATGCGCAGATCACATTGTTGGTCAAACCGGCTGTGGCCGATTTGTTCACGGGGCATCCGTCGTTGACGCGCGTGCTGATCTATGACAGCAAGGGGCGTCATGCGGGTCTCTCCGGTAAGTGGGCGTTGGCAGAGCAGTTGCGTCGGCAGAGCTTCGATCTGGCAGTGTTGTTTCAGAATGCGTTCGAGGCGGCCTTCCTGACGTTTTTGGCCGGTGTGCCCCGGCGCTATGGGTATGCGACGGATGGACGAAGTCTGTTGCTGTCCAATCCAGTCGCTGTGCCGGATCGCCGTGCGCTGACCCATCAGGTCCATTATTACTGGGATCTGTTGAAGCCTCTGGGCCTCACGGGCGATCCCCCGGCGCCGGAACTCGTCGTCTTTCCTGAGGAGGAACAGGCGATGGCGGAGCGATTGGCCAAGGATGGATTCACTGCCGATGATGTTATCGTCGGGATCAACCCCGGTTCGACTTACGGCGGGGCCAAGCGCTGGTTGCCGGAACGGTATGCCGAGGTGACGGAACGATTATGCCGCACGATACGCGAGTCTCGGAATCAACAAGTCGGCGTGGTGATTTTTGGAGCCAAGGGGGAAGAGCGGTTGGGGCAGGACATTGCTGCGCGTTTGTCGTTTCCATCCCTGGTTTTGTCCGGGGCGACGACGATCCGTGAATTGATGGCGGCGTTAAAACGCTGCGCCATGCTCCTGACAAACGATACCGGCCCCATGCACATCGCCTCTGCGTTCCAGGTGCCGCTCGTCGCGATCTTCGGACCGACCGATTGGCGCACCACATCGCCCTTTGGCAGCGCCCATGCCATTGTGCGGCAGCCGGTCGATTGCGCTCCCTGCCTGTTGCGTGAATGCCCCATCGACCATCGGTGCATGACAAGGGTGTCTGTCGAGCAGGTCTATGACGCGGCGGCAAAACAGCTCGCAGCGAACAAGCTGACAGGAGACAAGCTGACAAGGGAGGAAATAGTTGCCTCCTCGCCGAACCCTTCAGCCTGTCAGCCTGCGAACCTGTCAGCTCCACTGGAGGGTGTCACCGTGTTTCTGGATCGAGATGGAACGTTGAACTACGATCCAGGCTATCTGAGAGTTGCCGCTGAGCTGAAGTTGTTGGCAGGGGTCGGGCCATCCCTGGCGCGTTTGAAGCGGGCTGGCGCGAGATTGGTGGTCGTCACCAACCAGTCCGGTGTCGGTCGTGGAATCATTACCCTCAAGGACTTGGAAGCAATTCATGCCCGCCTGCAAGGTCTGTTGGAACAGGAGGACGCGGCGCTCGACGCAATCTATTTCTGCCCGCACCATCCTGACGATGGTTGCCGCTGCCGCAAGCCGAATGTCGGTATGGTGGAGCGGGCTCAGTCGGAGCTGCAACTGGATCTCCGGCGTTCCTATTTGATCGGCGATCACGCGCGTGACATACAGTTGGCAAAGAGGGTGGGCGCGAAGGCTATTCTCCTCACCGCATCGCTGGTGGACGCGGAGGTGCTGGAGACACTCAAGACTAAGCAGGCCATGCCGGATGCCATGGCAAAGTCGATGACTGAGGCAGTGGACTGGATTCTGGAGGACGCGAAGACGCGGCTTAGGTAGATAGGCTGAAGGGATTCAGGCTGAAGGTGTAGGGGGGGAAGCATGCTGGATTACACAAAACGAGGATTCAGCCTTTGTGAGATAATTCATAACCTTCAGCCTTCAGCCTAAACCCCTAATCATATGCCAGACTATCGCCACATTCTGTTTATCAAGCCGAGTTCACTGGGCGACATCGTGCATGCGATGCCGACTTGTGCGGCAATTCGCCGGGCCTATCCCAAGGCTCGACTGACCTGGCTGGTCAAGCGTCAATGGGCCGGCCTTGTCGAGCGCATCGAGGGGGTTGATCGGGTATGGCCGGTAGAGTCAACGCTCAAGGGGTGGCTTTCTCAGATATCCCCTCTTCGTGCAGAGCATTTCGATCTCGTTGTGGACTTGCAAGGTCTCTTTCGGAGCGCCGCCATCGGGTCGCTCAGCGGGTCTCCCCTGCTTGTGGGGTTTGCCAATGGGCGCGAGGGGAGTCCCTGGTTCTATTCGAAGCGCGTGCCGGTTCCACAATCGGACATGCACGCGGTCGATC
>JAABQN010000024.1 GCA_011391455.1 Nitrospiraceae bacterium | reverse complement strand
CCAGGGGCGCACAGGTGAGTATCGATCCACCTTGAATAAAATTCTACCAGGCAACAAGCCTGAGCTGGACGGAGCCGGACGGGGAATGTGAGGCCGAAGTTTTAAGTTCTGAGTGTTGAGTTCTGAGTTCCCTTGCGAACTCAGAACTGATAACTCAAAACTTTTCACTTCGCGAAGCGGTCAATGGCCCATTTTAGGGCCGGCGGCATTGTCTCCCTGCGAAACGAGCGTGAAGCGAACGGTTGATCCACAATGAGGGCATTTGGCTCGAACCGTCGACTCGTCAAGAGCTTCATATTGGTTCTCTGTGAGCCACATAAGTTGAGCACACTTGGGACAGCTACGAACTTGCGTTGACATGACGTTCCTCGTACACTCCGTGTGAATTGAACTGCTGTGATTGGGAGATACTCTAGTACAAGATGCCCCCACCCCTCAAGCCCACCATCACCTTTTCTGAAAAGAGGAACCTCGACCCAGCCAAGCTTGTTCGCCTCTACCAACAAGCGCCATGGGCCAAAGGACGAACCCTTGAGGATGCACGCGAGATGTTGCGCCACACCCATGTGGCCGTAACCGCTTGGGAGGGGGATCTGCTGATCGGATTTGGCCGGGTATTAACCGACTATGTCTACCGGGCGACCATCTGGGATGTGATTGTCGACAAGACCTATCAGCGTCAGGGTGTCGGAGCGAACATTGTCCAGCGCATCTTGAGCCACCCCCGCCTCAAGAAAGTCGAACTCTTCTGGCTCTGCACCCGCATGCCGGGCTTTTACGAAAAGCTCGGTTTTAGCTCGAAAGAACAGACCGGGATGGTTTGGAGCCGATCCAAACAGGGCCGACAGGAATAGCGAGCCTGCTCCGAGTCTGGCATCATTTGTCTCTGTCCATTTATCATGCTTGATGCGGAGCACCCCGCAAACCGGGGGCTCCGCATCACTCAAGCTACCTCGAGTATTCAGAAACTAAAAGAAAAGTTTGGCGCCGAAGAGAAATCCGAAGGACGAGGCATTCCAGTCGTTGTTGAGACCTCCACTCACGGTCGCATGTCCGTCATTGCGCTTGTAGGCCATTTCCGCATTCAACGCAAACTGTTTGGTCAGCATATAATCAGCACCCCAGCCAAGTCTCCACGCAAATGTGTTGCTAGGGCTAATTTGGTTACCGGCGTTCCCCCCGAAGCCATTCACGTTTACGCCGAAGCTCATGTTGGCATAGGGAACAACCGGGCCGAATTTGACCGGACGGACTTCAACGGTCGGGAGGACAGAAACTGTATCTTGATGGCCCAAGTCCAAGCCGGTCGATTCCACGCTCACTCCATGGCGCTCCCATTCCAACATCATACCGGCCAGGAGCCACTTGTTGAGGCTATACAAGGCTTGGAAATTGACCAAGGATGCTACGTCGGTCGAGCTATTAGCCGTCAACGATTGGGTCAATGGGGCAAATCCTGCGCGCATACCGAGCACGACTTTGCCCGGTTCAATTCCACCATGTTCCATTTTCCATTCTTCTGCCTTTGCTTGGCTGCCGATGGCAAGCGCGCTCATCACCATGAAACCTGCCAAACCCCATCGAGCTATAACAATACGCATTGAAGAAACCCTCCGTAATGTATTGGTGTGAATGGCTTACAGATACGCATTTCTCCGTGTCAGCAAGGCAAGTTCGGTACCCCGATCTCACTTCGCTCCTATGTGATCTGATGACCGGAATTATCTATTCAATATGAATACTTACGGGCTTCAGCTTCTCTGGATGATTTCGTAGCAGTCCTGGGGCCATTTCCTATGAGGAATAACGTCTCATAGCCGACACAGCATGTATGGATAGCCCTACAGGAGGAGAGCCAACAGGGAAGTGGGAGAGAATTCAGATAGCAACGCGCGATAGGGAGTTGAAATGAAGCTCCGCCGAAGCAGCCGCTTCGGCTGCGAAGGCCGGAAGCTACGGGGGATTTGGCGAAGGAGAATCAAGTAGCGGCAAGAGATTGCCGCTGTCGTTTGGGAGAAAAAATGACCGCAACAAAGAACAGCACTGTGGCAAGCAACACAATGGCGGGACCGGAGGGAATATCCCAGTAGGAGGAGATGAGCACTCCTCCCACTGAGCAAGTAATTCCGATAAGGACCGAATACCAGGTCAGCGTCGAGAGACTATGCGTCAGTTGGTAGGCGGTTGAAGCTGGAATCAGAATCATCGCGAAGACAAGGATCGCGCCGACGGTCTTGAGCGATATCACTACCGTGAGCGCGATCAGGGTCAGTAAGAGAAAAAATATGCGCCGGGCCGGCACGCCGGAAGCTTCCGCCATTTCCTGGTCGAATGCAATAAAGTACAGTTCTTTCGAGAACAGCACAATCGCACCAATGACGACGATGCTCAACCCGGCAATTATGCCCAGCTCCTCACTAGTCACGGCAAGCACATTTCCGAAGAGGTAGCCATAGATCTCGGCGTTATAGGTCTTCATGAGGCCGATGAAGAGAATGGCCAGGGCCATGGTGGCGGTATAGAGAATGCCGATGGAGACATCCAGTTTCATCCGGCCTTTTTCTTCTACCCATCCCGTAACCCAGACCGTGGCGAGACCGAAGAGAATGGCCATAAGCAGCGGTGGCCAGCCCATGAGATAGCCGAGCGCAACTCCGGCAAACGCCGCATGGGCTGTGCCTGCTCCCATAAAAGCCAGCCCCCGGAGCACGACGAAGACACCGATGAGCGAGCAGAGCCCCCCTACCATCGCCGCGGCGAGGAGGGAGCGTTGCATGAAGTCGTAGGTGAATAATTCGAGCATCGTGGTGCGGTCAGTGATGGTGGTGATAGTCCTCGACAATAACGAGGTCTTTCTCTGTAATAACAAGGTCTTTGCCGTAGACCTGGCTGAGAATCTCTGGCTTTAGCACATCGGCAGGAGGCCCGGCGGCGTAAAGGCGAGTCTTGAGGAGCACAAGCCGGTCCACCCGCGAACGGATCATGTTGATGTCGTGGGTGATCAAAAGGACGGTCAAGCCTAACTCTTCGTGCAGATGCTGCACCAGCTCGATAACATTGTGCTGCGTCGTAATATCCAGTCCGGTCGTCGGTTCATCGAGCAGCAACACATCCGGTTGCTGGGCCAAGGCTCTGGCGATGAAGACCCGCTGCTGCTGTCCTCCGGAAAGGTGGCCCAGCGCACTGTCTCGATACCCCTCCATCCCCACATGGGCCAACGAGTCCAGCGCGATCTTACGGTCTTTCCCTGATGGCCGTGCGAACAGGCCTAATGTGCCGTACCGCCCCATCATGACGGTTTCCAGTACCGTGACGGGAAAGTTACGATCGACCACTCCCTTCTGAGGCAGGTAACCGATCCTGGCCCTGTGGTGACAGCGTAGCTCATCACAAGCACAGTCGAAGATGTTAAGGTGCCCCTTCATCGGAGCCATCAAACCGAGAACCGCACGGCAGAGAGTCGTCTTTCCAGACCCATTGGGTCCGATAACCCCAACGAACTCGCCGGATTGAATCTCAAGGGAGATATCCTCAAGGGCAACCACTCCGGGAAACCCGAACGTGGCGTGGTCGAAATGAATGATCGGAGGCGGCATAAGAATTATGAGAAGTCTGAAGGTCGGCACGTTCGAAAGTCTTCAAGTCTCCTGACCTTCTGAGCCAGCGACTTTATGACCTTTGGACGTTAATATTTTCGACTAGGGCACTTCCAGCGCATTGGTCAATTGGAGCACATTATAACGGAGCATGTCGATATAGGTCTCTGTATTCGGGAGGCCTCCCGTGAGAGTGGTGAGCACGACCACGCGCGCTCCGGTCTCCTTGGCCAACAGATCTGGAATCTTTTGACTCAGCTGGATTTCCGAGACCACGACCTTAATCCGTTCCTTTTTGATCTTCGCGATGAGGCTGTGAAGCTGGAGAGCCGACGGCTCGCTGCCGGATTGCGGTTGAATCGTCCCGACGATCTGGAGCCCAAACCTCCGTGCGAAATATGGCCAGGCAGGGTGATGGGCGATGAATCGCCGATCGACAAGGCGTGTAATCCGATCACTCAAGTCCTGTCGAAGTTGATCCAGTTTCCGAAGATAGGAGGCCTGATTGGCTCGGTATTCCGTGGCATGCGCCGGGTCTACCTGAATAAGTGCTTCCGTAATGTGCCGCATCATAGTCATCGCATTCTCAGGATCCAACCACACGTGAGGATTCCCTCGTTCCTCTTCTTCGCCGGCATGAGCTGAGCCGCCACGATCTTGTCTGTCGCGAAGAAGCGCGATGCCCTTAGAGGTGGTGACGACCCTGAGCGATGCGCTGCCGGCATTTTTCACCAACGAAGAGACCCAGACTTCAAGCCCGATCCCAACTTCGAACAGTAGCCGAGCTTTCCGGACGGCAACGAGATCGCTTGGCTTAGGGGAATAGGTATGTTCGTTTTCATAGCCGTTCAGTAGAGAGGTTACCCGTACATGGGGACCGCCAACTTGTTCGGCTAGATCCTTCAATACAGGAATCGTGACCACAATATTGAGGGGCTCCGTAGGAGGGGCGGCAAATGCCAGAGGCGCTGCGAGCAACACGTAACTAATGAGGATTATCCAAGCCAGGCGTGCCAATCGGAGATTAAACATGGGCGAGGACGGTAACATTGGGTTCCCTTGTTGTCAACGCAACAACTTGGCCGGTCTCGAAAACTCCGTCATGATGTTTTCCCTGCTTGACCCTTCCGGCGAGTTCTATTAGCGTAGCAAGCCTACCGCACTTGCAACGCATCACTGGAGAAGTCAAGAAATGCGCGTCGTGGGACTTATGTCTGGAACATCCGGTGATGGGGTCGATGCGGCACTCGTGGACATTACCGGGCGCGGGCGCACACTGAAGGCGAGAACGCTCGCGGCACACACGCTGGCCTATCCACGCTCGTTACAACAGCGTATTCTCTCCGCATCGGTCTCAGGAACGGTCGCGGAGGTATGTCACCTCAATGCGCTACTTGGTGAATGGTTTGCGAATGCGGCACTACAAGTCATTCGGCAGGCGAAACTTCAACCGAGCGATGTGGCATTGATCGGTTCTCATGGTCAAACCCTGCATCATCTTCCGCATGGTATCCATGCGCCGGGAGTCGGGGCCATTCGTTCCACCCTCCAAATCGCCGAGCCAGCCGTCATTGCCGAACGAACAGGAATTACCATTGTGGCCAATTTCCGCCCCCGTGACATCGCCGCAGGAGGCCAAGGGGCCCCCTTGACTCCGGCAGCCCATGCGCTGCTCTTGAAGCATCCGCGTCGCGCGCGATTAGTGGTGAATCTCGGTGGCATCAGCAACGTGACCTATGTGCCGAAAGGGGGACACCTCAACAAGGTGCAGGCATTCGATACGGGGCCAGCCAATATGGTGCTGGACAGTCTTATGGCGCGTGTAACCCACGGGCGATTGTTGATGGATCGTGATGGGAAACTGGCCATGAAAGGGCAGGTCGATTCACGATTGTTAGGCAAGCTCCTCGCGCATCCCTTCCTGTCCAAACGGCCACCCAAATCGACTGGGCGTGAAGTATTCGGTCCTGATCTCATCGAGGAACTCATCGCAATCCAGCAGCAACGCACCCTCTCGATCGAAGATCTATTGGCAACCTGCAGTATGTGGACCGCCAAGGCGGTGGGAACCTCACGGCGGTGGATCAGCGGCGAGATCGATGAAGTGGTGGTGGGTGGCGGTGGCGTCCGTAACCGTGCAATTATGAGCCACCTCGCAACGGTCTTCGCCCCCGTATCGGTCACCACATTTGAGGCCCTGGGATGGGACAGTAAAGTGTTTGAGGCTGTGGCCTTTGCCCTATTGGCCTACCAAACCGTAACTGGAGAGTGGGGCAACATCCCTTCTGTGACAGGCGCGAACCATCCGGTACTCCTTGGCACAATTGTCCCAAATGGACCTCGCTGGCGTGAATCCCTTCCCGGGTGATCGAGACATGATGGAGTATGTATTCATCGGCCTTGCCATCGTACTCCTGGCATTTCTGGTTTGGCGGCTGAAGAGCTCGTCAACTGCTGGGTCAGTCGGAAAAGAGCCCTTTGTCCTTCCTCCTAACGTCACGTTACGTCCCCAGCCTCTACTGACCGACACTGATCTCTTGCTCTACAATCTTATCCGTTTGGCAGTGGAAGACCACTATCTTGTCTTTGCAAGGGTTCCGCTCTGGTCTGTTGTCAGTGTCGAGGCAGAAGGAACAGCGCGGTCTCAGGTGCTGAGACAGATCGCGCTAAAACAACTCGACTTTGTGTTGGTCCACCCGGGAACGAAGGCTGCGGAGCAGGTTGTGCTACTGGAGGAAGGGTTCCCCGCTCAGCCACAGGAGGTCATTCGGAGACGGGAGATACAGTCAGTACTACAGGCAGCAGGCATTACGTTGACCACTTTGAAACCCAACACGTCCTATACAGTACCTCAACTGGCTCAACTATTTGGCGTCTGTGAAGATGAGTGACTGCCACTGCCGCAGCAAGCGAGGAAGGCTGAGGTCAAGGTTGAGCTAAGATCAGGCTCGCTTTATCTCAACCTCAACCTTCTTCGTGCGGGCGGACTTGTCGGGATCCTGCTAGTCGAGCGAGCCGTTGCTGATCCGTTGAGGGGTCGGCTCCTCCTCCCGCATCGGCGCGGTATCGAGTGCTTTCCGTGCCGTCTCAGCTTCAGCGCTTTCAGGATATTGATCGACCACTCGCTCATACATCATATGAGCTTTCTCATGATCCTTTAGCCTCGTGTAGGTTTGCCCAATTCGCAAGGTAGAAGCTGCAAGCTTCGGACTGAGCGGGTAGTAGGATACAACGTGATAGTAGGATTTTAAGGCTTCTTTATAGCGCCCCAATCGGTACTGACATTCTGCCACCAGGTATTGTGCGTTAGCTGCCAGCGAGGACTGTCCATGGAGTTCTAGAAAGAATCGAAAACCAGCCAGCGCGGCCGTGTAGTCCCTGTGCTTATACTCTTCCATCACGCGGTCATAGAGGTGTCGAGACGAATCCTGCACCTTGGCGGGGGCAGCGAAGGCGAGGTTGAGAGAAAACAGCACTGCGATCATTGTTGTGAGCACGATCTTCAGTATGTTCATCATATCCCTCCGTACTGCTCGAGACAGTCTCGCTACCAATCCCCCTGCAATAACGCAATCGCCATGCCACCTCGCAACTAGCCGGCATGACTAAAATCGATGGGAATCCAAGAGCTTGACGCCATTCGATACCAGGATTTACCGAGTGGTGACCCCCGCCACAGCGACAGAATTGTACGATCTGTGCGCGAGCCTCTACCCTTGACATATTGAAACAGGCCCCTATGAAGTGGCTTCGGTAAACGGTTTGCGGAAACCTTGACTTGCATGCTTGTGACCGAAATAATGCGACGCAGTCTGTCTGGCCTGACTGGTTTGTTTGGTTTATTTGGTTTATTTTGTCGGTCGGGTTCAACCAAATAAACAAGACAAACCAAACAAACGAAATGAACAAGTACGACGGGGTGAAGGGAGTGGGACATGATGACTGATCCACCGCCGAATCCACTCGGTGGAAAGACCTTGATTGTCGACGCAAATAACGGCGACTCGTACCCGCGACCCAGTGCGGCACTACTCGATGCAAAAGAGCATGACCAAGTCTTTGTACGTCCCGGGATCTATGAGGACAAAGTCTTCATCACGGGGCGACCGATTCATTTGGTGGGGGCCGATCGGGACAAGGTACAGATATTCTCCCGCCGTGGTGGGCCCCTCTATCTACAACAGGTTCCAAGCGGTCGCATCTCCGGCATCACGTTTCGCTACGTCGGTAGCGATCAGCATTCAGCGATGAACCTGCTCGATAGTACTTGCGTCGTGACACAGTGCCGTGCCACAGAAGGTATTCTGTCCGGTGTCGTGATTTACGGGCCGCAATCACGGCCGACATTTGTTGAAAACGAAGTCTGTGGCAACCGCGAATCAGGGATTTTCGTATTTGCAGGGGCACAGCCGAGGATTGCCGAGAATCTTTGCCGAAGCAACCACCATTTCGGTATTGCGGTGCGGGATCCTGGAAGCCATCCGGAACTCGTCAGGAATCAGTGTCGAGAAAATATGCTGAGCGGCATTCTCCTCTTTCATCACGCAGAGGCGCTCCTCGTCGACAACACATGCAGCGAAAATCAACATTGGGGGATGGTAATCACTCCCGACTGCCACCCCACTCCCGGTCGGGAAGCGCTCGACACCTCAAACATCCTTGCCCCCAATCCTCGCGGGACCTTGATTGTGACGGACCAGCCATTAGGGGACATCGGGAGGTAGCGGGCCCAGCCCGGTCTGTCTGGTTGATCTGGTCTATCTGGTTTGTTTCGTTTATTTCGTTGGTCTGGTTCAACCAAATTAACAAGACAAACCAAACAAACTAAATAACGGGCTTCTTACGCTGGAGGACTTTTTCAGTATTCTGCTAGGAGCCTGTCCGACATTACCTTCGTGACGAGGCGAAGGAGGCGCGGCCAGATGCGAGGCCGCAGGCCCTGGAAAACCGGAGGCCTATTCACTGGAATACGTTGAGGATTTTTCAGGGCCGAGAACGACGCAGATGGTCGCGGATCGTTCGCCACAGTAGAACGGTTAATGTCGGACAGGCTCCTAGGGAAGGAGATTGGCCGAGTGAGTCCCGGAGGCTTCGTGGAGGTGGAATGCGCTGCCGCCTTGCTGTTTCGCTTGATACATAGCCCGGTCGGCATGCTTCAGTAATTCGTCGATAGGATGATCATCCTGAGGATAGATCGTAATGCCGATGCTGATGCCGATGGAAATGCAGTGCCCCTTTAACTCGAACGGCGTGGCAATGGATTCTGTGATGCGTTTTGCCACCACAAGAATATTCTGTTCAGAAGAAACTCCTTCTAGAATAATCGTAAACTCGTCCCCGCCCATCCGGGCCACTGTATCGACTTCCCGCACACAAGTCTTGAGTCGTTCAGACACAGCCTGGAGTAATTCGTCTCCTATATCGTGGCCGAAGGTATCATTCACCAATTTAAATCGATCGAGATCGAGAAGCATGAGGCCAATCATTTGTTGCATGCGCTTGCTTCGAGCCGTGGCTTGAACCAGCCGATCTCGAAAGAGGGTACGATTCACCAGTCCGGTCAAGTGATCGTACTGTGCAAGGTAGGTCAGATGTTCTTCAAATCGTTTCCGCTCAATAGCATACAGAATGGCGCGAGCTAAAAGCTCGGGATGCCCCTCGCCCTTGACAAGGTAATCCTGCGCCCCCTGTCGGACGGCTTGAAGCGCAAGGCTTTGGTCGCTCACACCGCTCAGGACGACCACGGGGATCGTCGGACTGGCTGCATGGACCTCTCTGACTGTCGGAAGACCAAAGGCATCAGGGAGAGACAGGTCCAAGAGCATGGCATCAAACCGCTCACGGCTGAGAAGCGAAAGCCCCTCTGCGAGTGTCGTCGCTCTGGCAACCTGGAACTCCTCCGTGCTCCACTCAGAAAGGAGGTCCTGCGTGAGCTGAGCGTCGACGTCATTGTCTTCGATGAGGAGCACTTTAATCATCCGATACCTTCGCTATCGGGTAAACCCTTGAGCCTGGCAGCTAGTTACTAAGTCCGAACCGGTTGCCTGTAACGAATCGCAACTATGAGAGACTCAATTATAGCCAAGAGACGAGGGAGGATAAAGAAAATGCAGCAATACGGTACGGGAAAGGCGTGATACTAGAGGAGGCCACGCCACGGATAAGCATGCCAGTTAAGACTCACGATACCTTCCCCCCCCAAACTACGACCGCCTCTTTTAAGCAGATGCAAGTCCACGAGATAGCTACTTAGAGCGGACAAGGACAAGAAACGTCACGTCGGATAGCCGGAATGCGAACAATCTGGCCTCAACCGGCATGCAATACTTCAGCTCGGCGGCGAACCTCTTCAGCCTTTTTCGATTGTCCGAGGTTATCGTAGAGTGAGGCGATATTCGCATGCAAGTGCGACAAGAGTTGTCCCAACTGGGCTTCCTGTGCGATCACATTCGCTTCGAGCGCCAGTTTCTTCTCTTCACTCCGGCGGAAGCGTTCCTCAAGCCGCTGTATGAGTTGGATCCAGCCCTTGATCTTTCCAGAATCCAGCTCAGGGAGGGCCGGCAAGGCTTCAGCTCGATCGAGAGATTTTTCGGTTTGATTCATCCAGTTAATGAAGACGAGAAAATCACCAAGCGTGATTTTTAGTGCGGATGAAGCGCCTTCTTCTTCGATAACCAGATCCTCCATTACGACTCCTTGTTAAATAGATTATTTCGACTGCGATGTAGAAGATGAATGAAATACTTGAGCCGAATGACCGTTACAGTTTTCTATTACCGACTGCCCCATAAGCCCCGCCCAGTAGTGTTGGGCGAGTAATACTGTGCCGGCAGTGATATTGTCAACAGCTCCTTTGAGGAGCTGGGCACAGGAAGTCTTTCCCCAACTGTCGGCATGTGGACGAAGTCAAAGAGGGCAGTATGGGACGATGCCTACCCTTGAGGCGAGAGGGGCGGAACGTTTGGATAGATCCCTCGCGGGAGGCGTTCGGAACCGATGGCCCCTTCGCAAGCATACCCTGGTTCGAAGGGCCAGAGGAGGGCGCGGCCTTGCCAAGAGCCTTTCACCTGGATCGTACTCAGAGAGACTCCAAGTCGAGCTGCCTCCGCTCGCACTGTGGAGAGGCATCCTTCGTAGGAATATGCGCGGCGACCCAGCAGGATCGGCTGGCCCGTCTGGCTATGGAACACAGTATAGGTCTCCGCACAGCCTGCCAAAGCCAGTATCGCGATAAGCATGAGACATCTCATCATGCACCTTCCCCCTTATTAGCCGGTACGACCATCTCAGGAATGTGCCCCTTACCACGTGCTGGATCGAGGTGGCGACGAGAAAGAGAGTTCATTTTTGACGAGCCGACCTAAGCGGATCTGGTCTTCACCAGGCATTTGAATGAAGCTCCCCGCAGCAAGCTGCGGGGTATCCTGCGAAATTCTCCGAAGCCTCTACCCTCCTTCGCCAAGGCTACGGAGGGTTCTCCTCGCCTTCATCCCCGTAGCAGCCTACTCCGCCGAAGTAGCCACTTCGGCTACGAAGGCCGGAAGCTACGGGGTATTCGGCGAAGGAGAATAAACTCGACTCCGAACCGTTGCCCCTCACACCAGCGTACTTTGGCTAATCCGACTCGGAGCGGAGACGTAACGTCAGGGACGAGCATTCTCATCTCAAGATAGGAGCCAGGCTGTACTCGTTTTCTGCTCTCGACGGCGCAGCCAGGGACAGACACGTTGAGCACGGTTCCCTCGTCCACATAAGCCTCACCAGCGAACACAACAGGGAAGTGCGTATGGATTCGGTTGCAGTACCTGAGTTTCGCCATGTCAGTCGGACTCCTTCTCGGTCAGACGATGGGGACGGCAAAGAGTAGCACAGTCCCTTTCGCCCTGCGAGAGGAGATCTCCCACCAATCCCTTCACCGAACCGCAAAGTGCGGCAAGGAGAGCCAAAACAAGGAACGCCTCACCCTAGTCCCCCTACGAAAGTTGGGAGTCATGAGTGGTCACAGATCATTGTAATCATTACATAATCTAAGATTTTCTCCTCCATGCCTGACGGCATGGAACCTGCGCTAGCAACGTCACAGAACAGGGGCAACTCTCGAGCACCCTAAAGACGCGCCGAATGAGTACACAGGGTTCGAAACAGGGGGGGAACAATGATGAACCGGGACAAGCTTCAAATGGCACCATATAGTGATGACTTAGAATGCCGGGCATTCAGCCTCAAGATCTCTGCCAAATTTGCTGCCTGCGCAGTTGCAATACTGATGGCAAATTCGGCGCCCACTGTTCTTGCCGATGCGCCAGTCTATGGGTATGTTGGTCCCACGGGTCAGATGAGCCTTACAAATGTACCGACAAATGAGCGCCTCACAACCGTTCACCAGAAGGCGCTGTATCGTAGTGGCGTGGCGAACCTGGAAGTGAAGCAAGCAGTCATCCGGGCGGCTCAGCAGCACCACGTTCAACCGGCCTTACTCCTTGCGGTAATGAAGGCTGAATCTTCGTTTAATCCGATCGCGGTCTCAAAAGCGGGAGCGGTAGGACTCATGCAGCTGATTCCGGAAACCGCCATTCGGCATGGCGTGCGCAACCTCTACGACGCGAACGACAACATCACCGGTGGGGCCAAGCACCTGCGTTATCTCCTGGACCGATTCCACGGAAACGTTCGGTTAGCCTTGGCTGCCTATAACGCAGGCGAACGCAAGGTCGATCGATATGGACAGATCCCGCCCTATAAGGAAACACAGGATTATGTCAAAAAGGTGCTCGTCTACTATCGCGGCTACAAGAAAGATGGTTGGGTCATGCCGGTTGTGATTGCCGCTCCGTCTATCCACGCAAGCCGACCGTACTAATCGATCGTCTGTTACCTCATATGGAGAGGACTGTCGCCTTTCCGCCCGGTGCCTGTCCCCGTTTCAGGAGCGGGACAGGCACTGCCGCAGACGGCGGAGCTAGTCCCTTGGGAGGGGCTTACTTGCCTGGTGAGGTGGATAGGGGAACGAGTGTGAGTTTTGACCGATTCGACTTGACTGAAACGGAGTGAATAGGGCGGTCGAGTACGGGAGCGCTGCTGGCGAAATAGAAGGTGGTGTCATGCACCATTTGCTGCATCAATGCGGTGAGGCAGGACTCCGTTACGTGACCTTTCAGTTCGTCGATCATGAGCGGCGTGGCGCTGAAGAGTTGATAATGCGAGGTGCCGGCGGACTGGCTCTCGTAGCGTTTGACTTGTCCATCCCAGCGTTCTAATTCCAGAGTCATGTGCGCCGAATAGTCATAGTCCAGTGGAATAAACGGGGTCAGGATGAACATCGAGGCGCCGATGACGATGCTCTTCCATGCCTTATCTCCGGCATGCTGATCGATGTCCTCGTCGAACACGAGGCGGGCGCGAATGAATTTTCCACCGGCCGGAGGCTCGGTGGAATCTGTACCGCCAAGGTGTGAGAATAACCCGACCTTCCGCATCGCACCGAGCAGGCGTTGTTCCGTTTCCAGTGACAGGTTCTGTGGCGAGCCATTCCTCGTGTTGCTTACGCTATCCATGACGAGCGGGACTTGTTCGCTTTGCGCGATCACCTGGACATTGGGCTGTCGGTTGCTGTCGGGCGTGGCATTGAGTTCGATCCAGCGGGCGCAACCGGTCGTAAGGGTAATAAGTAGCCCACAGCATCCAAAGATGGCCCACCGAAGTGACAGCGTACCGTGCAACGTGTATCCCTAAAAGTAAAAGGAAAATCCTGCGAAGGGGAGACTCGAATTCAGTCCGACATTAGGATCACTCGTGCCGGCATTGGAAATATGCTGAAAGCGATAGCCGGCGTTGAGCGCGGTCTGGTCGGTCAGGAAATAGGAAATCCCGAGTCCGGCCGTTAAAATGAAGTTGAACTGGCCGTGCTGTTCCGGAATTTTCCCGCCGAGATCGGTCCAAAAGGGGCCTCCGGCGAATTCGACATAGGGCCGGATTCGATCCGGTGCGACGAAGGTATATTTGATTCTCGGAGTAAAGCCGATGCCGTGCGTGAGATGTGGTTCCTGAAACTGGATATAGACTGCCTCTGCGCCGAGTGACATTTGCCCCTGATACCAACTGTCGCCGATGGGATCGGTCATCGTCATCATCCAGGAAGGCATGAAGGCGACTCCACTTTGTTCGGTTTTGCACCTGGCTTTGAGGCAATCGGATAACAAGTACCCTGCAGAAAGTCCAATTTCCTGAGTTCCGATGGTCGGGCGAGGCACATTCTCGCCTGCATAGCTGATCGGAATAGGCGCACACAGAGTGATCGTCGCTAGCAGGGTGACGGCGAGCGTTCGTGATTGCATCCAACATCCGTTTCAAACCTTATACTCTGTTTTCTGGCTCTGAGCTTTATGTAGCAGTCAGTGCTTTATCTGTCAACAGGATAAAAATTGATCGTGCGATAGTGACAGTGAAGGAAGGAGGTGACGGGAAGAACAACGGTTATCGTTTTCCGAAACGAAGCGCGAGGCGCAGGGACTTTCGCCACAACGGCACACCGTTCTGCTGCTGCCGCCAGTCCAATAATTCATTGAGGGCGCGTTCAGGCGTGGTAAATTTTCCCGTGGTCCGGCTGACGTAGGTGGGATAAAGAATCAGCGCCCCGGCCACGAGTTCATCGAGAGTCAAACGGCGTGTGCGGCGTGTCAGCGGCACGAGATCATGGGTCAGCCCCCACCCGGCGTAAAACGGTTGGCCGTAGCAGGTGACCGTTTTCCCGCGCAGCAGCGCTTCGAAGCCGGTGAGCGATGTCAGCGCATGCACCTCATCTACCACAGTCAGCAACTCGCCCATCGCGATATCAATGACCACTTCATTGCACGAGCGCATAGCCTCGTCTTCGCCTTCACCCTTCTTCCGTAGACCGGCCACCACATCCGGGTGAGGCTTATAGATGACATGCGCAGAGGGATTTGCCTTGCGCACCGACCGTAACAGATCCATATTGGCACAAATCCCTGGAGCTCCGTACCGAATGGATGCATCCGACTCCACCTGGCCCGGAACCAGGATGACCCGACTTGCTCCTTCTGGCCGCCGCCACCCCGAAGAACCCACATTATATTTCGTGAGGCCCTGTTCGACGATACGCTCCCGCAACCGTCTGGCGCGGGCTACCAG
>JAABQN010000219.1 GCA_011391455.1 Nitrospiraceae bacterium | reverse complement strand
CAATGGGAAAGAGAAAAGATCCAGAGGCTCTATAATATCTCAGTACAATAATCGATGAAAAGCCTGTCGACCCCGCGTGATGAAAATTTTGAGAAGCATTACCGCCGGCTCTGTGGTATCTGTTTCTCCTATGCTCCCTCCTATTCCTCTCGGCTGGCGATCCTTGCTCAAAGAGGAGACGCGCAAGCCCTATTATCGCGGGCTCGATGCGTTTCTTGAAAGAGAACTGGCCGGTGGGCAGATGATCCTGCCCGCCCGCAAGGACATCTTCAATGCATTAGCCGCCACATCGCATGACCAGGTCTCTGTGCTACTCGTCGGCCAGGATCCCTATCCGACCCCCGGTCATGCCCATGGTCTCTGTTTCTCCGTAGAACCGACCGTTCGGCCTTTGCCCTTCTCGTTACGAAACGTCTATCGGGAACTTCATGACGATGTCGGATGCCGGATCCCCAATAACGGGTTTCTAGAGCCCTGGGCCAGACAGGGTGTCCTTATGCTCAACACGGTCCTCACCGTCCGGGCGCGCCAGGCCAATTCGCACCAGGGACGAGGCTGGGAGCGATTTACCGATCGCGTGATCGAGCTGGTTGCGGCGAAGCAAACGCGGGTAGTTTTCGTTCTATGGGGACGCGAGGCTCAGAAGAAACGGGCGTTGATTACGCAACCGCACCATGCCGTGATCGCAACGGCACATCCCTCACCCCTGTCGGTGAGAAAGTTTTACGGGTGCCGGTGTTTCTCGCAGATCAACCGGGATCTTTCGGCAGTAGGATTGGCTTCCATTGACTGGCAGATTTCAGATATTTGACTCTTCCCCTCTGTGGCCTGTAGGGTAGAGAATGTCGTACTGAGCCACGCCGACTGTCCGATCTCTCGCACCGCACTCCCTCCCACGTTCCCGTGCGTCTGATTCTCCGGTCTCCGCCGCTTCTACGCCAGAGTGCTGATTGGGGCAGGTTACCGTAGCCTGAGCCTTGATCTATTCCGCATGGACGGATTTTTAATTCTTCGACGAGCAGTCATCTATTCATGAACGAAAGGAATGCCACATGAATCAAGAACAATTCAAAGCGTTTTGGATCCAACTGAAGGCGCCACTCAAAGCGAAGTGGGAGAAGATCACGGATGCCGATCTTCTGGAGATCGAGGGGAGTCTGGCCACGTTCACCGCGGTGCTGGCGAAACGCTATGGCGCAACCCAAAATGGTGAAGTCAACACCTGGGCTAATCGACGCTATTCCCATTGGTCGGGGAACTATACAAATGCATACGCGGACCCAGCGAAGGTAGCGTGACCGATTGCGCAGGGGCGACTGAGATACAGGCCTACGCATGAAGAGCGTGCCATCGAAAATTCTGATGGGAGAGAGGAAGGGATCAGTTTATGAAGAAGATTGTGATTAATAAGAGTTACGGAAGTTTTTCCGTGAGCCATCAGGCGTTTATACGATTGCGTGAGTTGGGCCAGCAGGACGCGCTCAAGGAGACGGATCTCGGCGCCTACTGGCCAGAGGCGGCGACGCCCAAAGAGCCAAGCCTCAATCAATGCGGCATACTGATTCCGCGCGATGATTTGAAGTTGGTCCAAGTCGTAGAAGAACTCAATGGGGCTGCCAATGGCCATGGCGCAGAGTTGCGGGTGATCACGATCCCTGACGATGTCCGGTGGGAAATCAGCGCCGTGGGCGGGATAGAGCACATCAGCGAGGTTCACCGGACCTGGGCTTAACAGCTGAAATAGTTCTGAGTCCTGAGTCCTGAGTTCTGGGTTCTGAGTTCGAGATGGATCAGAAAGCCGAGATGGTGGAGAGTTCGATGTCCCATGTTTTCAGCACTTTGAACTCAGGACTCAGAACTTCGAACTCAGAACTACCTGCAGTGCCTGTCTCGCTCATGAAAGCGGGTTAGGCCTTCTCCAGAAGTGGTTCCTCCGGCATGTCCGCGGTTCCAGTTAACAGCAGTTTGGCGCGTTGAAACGCATTGGTTCTTGCTTCCCATTCCGTTTTGTAGCCTTTCGATGAATCCTGGTCTTGCGGGCCACGGTCAAGGTGGTTGAACCCTGGAATCGAAAACTTACATAACCATTTGCCATTCTTGATCTGGCTGGTGACCAGGATCACTTTCTGGCCTTTGGAGTAGCAAGTTTCTGTCATGGTTGGCTCCGACGAAGACCGTTATTTGGTTTGTCTGGTTGAATAAAACTAACCAGTGAACCAAATCAACCAGATAAACAAAACAAACCGGATGAACCTGTCCTGTTCCCCCCGGCTGTTTTTAGGATGGCTTAACGAAGCGATCCGGCGTCAGCACGCTGTGCAGCGATTCTGTGACCGCGCGGCGGTAGGGTGCTTTCTGTCGCAGTATGATGACGAGGTCTTCATCGTCGATCAAAATAGACAAGTCCCCCTCCGTCACGAGCTGCCGATCCGGCGCCCCGATATTCATGCGATATTGCGTCTTCCCGTCAGGGTTACGGTTAGGCCCGTTGACAATCTCAGTGAGCCCATCGATGAATCCGACGTGTCCTTCATGCCGATGCTTGACCTTTGTGCCATCAGGAATGCGGACCCAGGCTGCGGCTGTTCGTGGCTGTGTGGGCTTCATGGATTTCACCGTGTTCGTGGTCATGATTTCTCCCTGTAATCCGTTATGGAGTATGGCGCAATAAGCAAACAGTACTGTATCACAGACAGGTTTGCTATAGCGACCCATACGGCAGATACCCGGTTCAGTTAAATTGTTGCCCATCGAGATAAGGTTCACCTGAAAAGGCTGAGTGATTTTCGCTGAATAATAAGGTATTCTTCGCGGCAACACGATGTCGCGAGTCATAGCGGGCACAGCCATTTTGAACCATTGTATTGAGAACAACACAACGAGGCATGGCATGAAAATCCAGGTTGTAACAGCCGGGATGCTCTGTTTCGTCACCCTCACCACCAGCGCTTGTGTAACCAGGACCACTTACGAAGCCGCTATCGCGAACCTCGAGGCGACAAATGTCGAACTGTACAGCACAAGAGCCAAATCTCAGCTGCTCATCGAACGAGTCAGAGAGCTCGAACAACAAAAGGTTATCCTCGCTAGAGAAACAGAGACATCCGTATTCGCACTCCTGCACGCCAAACAGCAGGTGGAAACCGAGCAACAACTTTCACAAGAGCAGATAAGCAGGCTCAGTGGCGCGATCAATCAGCTGACCGCTCAACAAAACAGGATGCGGTATGCCCTCCAACGTGCAAAGGAGGAACAGCCTGAGTTGCAAGCAACCGTTGAGATGTATAAATCTAAACTCGGTGAGGCAGACGGCCTCACCGCGCCACTCTCCACATCTCTCGAACGCTCAAACCAACAGGCCGAGAGAGCCCTTGCTCCATCAACACAAGCTCCAGCTCAAACAGATTCCATTCCTAAGCCGATAGTGACGGCACCGGCAGTATCGGAAGATCCGAATGCTGGCAACCCGAAGATGCCGTCGACGAACAAGCAGCCTTCCGAACCAGTTGAAGATGATTGGCTGTCTATGCTCAAGGAGTGGGCCGTCTCTCTCTGGCGATCGATCTTTTCCTAACGGGGTGATAAGAAGACCGGTTTTTGGTTGATTTGGTTTGTTTTGTTTATTTGGTTGGAGCAGACCTTGGCCCCTCTACTCTTCTTGGAAAGGGCACTCATGTTGGTCGAAGTGCGGCCGTCGAACGAGGCCCTTCTCAGGGCGCGCGTTCAAAACTTTCACCTTTCTCTCAAGAGGAGTGGCCAGGCTGCCCTGTACTGCGCGCAACTTTCTCACCCGCCCAACCCCAAGCGCGCCGAGACGCGCTCTTGTCCCAGGCGACCA
>JAABQN010000218.1 GCA_011391455.1 Nitrospiraceae bacterium | reverse complement strand
AGGCACGGAGGGCTTTCGATTCAGGTGGTTGGCCTGGCGAAGTCGAGTGGGGAGCTTGGGCAGACCGCTACGGTGTCCAATGTCGATTCAGGCAAAGAGCTGCGCGCAAAGATTGTCGGACCGGGAGCTGTTCGTGTTGACTACTAACAGGATGCTGAAAAAAGGGAACGGGGTAGCTGGGACGATCCCTTGTGCTCGCGCAACGCGCGGTCGCAGACTCCCCTCGTTGGACGCGCGCAGTTGGGATCACCCCAGCCACCCCTTGATAAGTGATAGATCGTCTGCGGTTATGACGGCGACCATCTTGACGGTCATGCTGCTGAGTTATGGCTGCTCGTCGTCGTCGCCAAAAGTCGTTTCGACGCTCACGGTCCCTTCCTTGCCGGCGCCGAAAACGGTGGGTTCTCTCTGGCAGGAAGAAAACGGCCGCGCCTACCTCTATGAAGATATGAGGGCAATGCGGGTTGGAGATATTCTGACGATCAAAATTATTGAAAATCATAAGGGATCGAAGTCCGCCGACACCTCGGCTGAGCGGGACTCCACCATCAACAACAGTCTGTCCGGCAGCGCCATTGGATACATCGGCATTCCAGGTATTCGCCTGGGCGGTGAGGCCAGGCGAGGTCTCGGCATCGATGGGAGTTCCTCGAACAAGTTCGAGGGCAAGGGCACCACGAATCGCGAAGGAACTTTGACGGGAACCATTTCTTCCATCGTCACGGAGGTTCTGCCGAACGGCGATCTCCGGATCGAGGGACGCAGGGAAGTGACGGTCAATAGCGAGAAGCAATTGATGACGATCGCCGGCATCGTCCGGCGGGTCGATGTCAATACGAAGAATACGGTGTTCTCGTCCGCCATCGCGGATGCCAAGATCGAGTATTCAGGGCTGGGGGTGCTGGGCGATATTCAACGCCCGGGATGGCTGGTACGGATTCTTGATTGGATCAGCCCAATTTAACAGGATGCTGAAAATGTCCGCCAGCTTTCTTCTCGCATCGCTCAGAGGCTCAACGCTGAGACAAACTTCCTCGGAGGTCGGAAACACGTGAGGGGCTTTTCCGTTTGCCAAGAACTATTGAGAAGGGCAAACGGCTCCACGAAGTGCGGTCCGTACCTCCTCGCCTCTTCGCTCGCTGCGGCCTTGTTCGCGGAACGGCGCGTCTCGGCGCGCCGGGGCTGGGCGGGTGAGAGCCGAGGCCTTTTTGAGCATCCTGAGCGATTGCGGCATCAGCCCCATTTTGCGATATTTCATCGGTGTGTTCCGTGTGAACCGAGTGTTTCCACAGCATGCGCACGGATTGCCGATCAATTGACGGCCTGGAGGGTCACGGATACACGTTCGCGGCGTGTCTCCCGTAGGAACTCGACCGTGACCCGATCGTTGACTTTGTGGCGTTCCATCACATCCATCAGTTCATCCAGAGTCTTGACTTGCTTGCCATCGACTGCCGTGATGACATCGCCCAATTCTACCCGGCCATCAAAGGTCTCGCGGGCCCCCTTCAGCCCGGCCTGTTCCGCCCCACTGCCACGCGACACCTTGCCGATAATCAGCCCCTTGACTCCCCATCGCTTGGCCATCGCATCGGGAACAAGCGAGACCCCAAGCCCTGGACGAATGAGTTTCCCGTACTTGATCAATTCCGGGACGATGCGGTTGACCGTGTCGACCGGCACAGCAAAGCCGATTCCTGCAAAGGCTCCGCTGGGGCTCACAATCTGGGTATTCACGCCGATCAATCGGCCGGCGCTATCGAGCAGCGGGCCGCCGGAGTTTCCCGGATTGATGGCGGCATCGGTCTGAATGACCCCTTCAATCGTCCGGTTCGATAGGGACTTGATCGTCCGTCCCAAGGCACTCACCACACCGGTCGTCAGCGTGTGATCGAGGCCGAACGGATTCCCGATCGCCAATACTTTCTGCCCGACGCGCAGATCATTCGACGTCCCGACCGTGAGGGGTGAGTACGCTTCTTCAGACGCACGAATCTGCAACACCGCCACATCGTGATCGGGATCTGCGCCGATGAGCGTCGCCTTATGTTCCGTCCGATCGGCCAGCGTGACCGTGATCGAGTTGGCCCCGTAGACGACATGAAAATTCGTGACGATGTGCCCCTGTTTGTTCCAGACGAAGCCCGTTCCGGACCCTTGCGGGACCTCAAAGGTATTGAAAGACCATGGGTCTCTTTGAATCGCGGTATTCGAGATGAAGACGACAGATTTCGTGGCCCGCTCAAACACGGCCATCGTGGCCCGTTCATCCGAGCCCAACTCAGCGGGCGAGGGCGTCACGACGCGCGGCTTCCCTTCAGGCCCATCGTAGGTCCCGCCCAGCGGCTTGCCCCACTCCGCCGACGACAAGACAGGCCAAAGACAAATGAGCGACAGTCCTACTGATACAACTCGCCCCTTCATCCCGATCACTCCCCCATGATTTGGATAATGAGGTCCCTGGTCCTGGATCTGGTATCGAAATCGACGAGGACAACCTGTTGCCAGGCTCCCAGCACCATCGCCCCGTCCAGGAACGGAATGGTCACCGACGGCCCTTGCAGCTGACCTCGCAGGTGGCTATGGCCATTATCCTCACCGGCATTCCTCGTATTATGCTGCCAGGCAGGATCGGCCGGCACGGCCCGGTCCCAAAATGTTGCGGTATCGGCCCTGATACCAGGCTCATCTTCGATGATCATGACCGATGCGGTCGTGTGCTTCACGAACACCGTGACGATCCCAGCCGACAGCCCGGCGCCTGCCAGGGCATCGGCCACAGACTTCGTCATATTTTCGATCTGCGTGTTCCCCTGCATCGTCAAACGCAACGACACGGTCTTAACCGCCATCTTATGACTCCATCGCTCGGAGCGCTCGTCGCTCTCCCCGGGTAAAAGCACAGCCCCGAGCCTCCTCTAGAATTGCATCGAATTCGCCTTGCGCCGTCAACCGTCGCAAGGCCCCCATCACTGCCCCACTCAAAATACCCTCCTGCTGCAACGTCTCCAAATAGGCAAAAGCATCGATTAGCGTCTCCTTCTTTCGCACATAGTAGTCCCGTCCACGACGCTGATTGCTATAGGCTTCAAACTGCTCGCAGGCGACAAGAATCTCCGCCAACTGCCTGATCCAAGGCTTAGCCGACGTCAGCTTCTCCGGATAGTAATAATAGAGCATCACCTGTTGCATCCAAGGAACCCAGGTCACCCCCATCTTCTTGATCGTTGGTCGAACCATACGCAGCCGACGGGCAAGCCGGCGCGAATAACCCAGCCGCATCTCAACCTGTTCCTTCGCCCATGGGGTCATCGCAATGCCGTCAGCCTCTAGCTTGTTGCGGTACTGTTGGAGAAAGGCTTCGGTTTCTCGCCCGTAGGCCGTCTCCGGATGTACGGCTCTCCATTCACGCGGTCTGGTCGGAATGCCTTGCGCTTTAGCCCAAGACCAAATCTTCCCGAAGAGCCGGCGATCGAGCCCGGCGCGACCCAAGTCATGTAACAGGCACGCGATCTGATACTGGCAGACCCGCTCGGCTCCATGGCCCAGCGCCGTAGCCACTGCGGCGCACATACGCGCAGTCCGCACCGCATGAGGCCGGTCATACCCGCGAATGATGCGGCCAGGGTGACCTGGATGCGGGTAATCGTAGAGACGCATCAACCGGGACAGGAGCGTACCGGAAACCAGGAGCGGAGCATGTGTGAGAGCAGATCGTGTCATGAGTTGGAATGTACGCAGCGAATGGGTTACGGCTACACCCGCGAAGAGAATATCGTTCGATGAAACGAGGTGTCAAGGCAAGCCCCTGGCCGGCACTCGATGAAAATATCGATCTCTGCTATTCTCAGGCCGAAGGAACA
>JAABQN010000217.1 GCA_011391455.1 Nitrospiraceae bacterium | reverse complement strand
GAGATACGGTCGACTCATTTCGCGTTGAGGCAATTGAGCCGAACCGCCGTCTCCGGCTCAAATCCGAGATGCATTTGTACGGGCGGGCGTGGCTGGAGTTCGAGGTGACGGGGTCCGGCTCTTCAACCACGATCCGGCAGACCGCGATCTTTGATCCAGTGGGACTGATCGGGCAGATATATTGGTATTCGCTCTACGTGCCGCACCAGTTTGTGTTTAGTGGGATGCTAAGGGGAATTGCAGAAGCCTCGTTGCGTGAGATGAGAGACCTCGATACAGCGAAGATACCTAACGGGCAGCCGGCGGCGCCGCACCGCCGCTGAGCTGGGCGTAAAGGGGGAGGCGAGGCTGCCTCCTATCGTGAAACCAACTTGTGATGGAGGCATGCAATGCGTAAGGCACACACCATTGTGATCGCGACACTGGCGGCGGGATTCATACTATTGCCTGCACCAGTCCGTGCGGAGGAGCCCTTGATCCCGAAAGACATGCGGTACATCGCGCATGGAGCATCGGTGATGGGGATCGATAAGGAAGAGCCTGCGGACTCAGGTAAAAAGCCTACGCCGTACGACCGACGGATGAAGGCACCTTGGTCGGCCGAGGCGTTACGTGACGAAGGTCCAGCACGTATGGTGTTCTTGGATGCATACCTCATGGATACGTATGAAGTCTCGAACAAGGACTATGGCGAGTTCATCAAGGCGAACGGTCATCCGGCCCCTGCCTACTGGGACGATCCCCGCTTGAATAAGCCGCAACAGCCGGTGGTCGGAGTGAACTGGGAGGATGCCACAGCCTTCTGTGAATATCGTGGCAAACGCCTTCCAACGGAAGCGGAGTGGGAAAAGGCGGCTCGTGGTCCCCAGGCCAACCTCTACCCCTGGGGCAACGACTTCGATCCGGCGAAAGCCAACTATGGCAAGAATCACGATGCGACCATGCCGGTGGATTCCTATCCAGAAGGCGCGAGCTACTATGGCCTGCATCACATGGCGGGCAACGCCTTTGAGTGGGTCTCAGATTGGTATGACCCGCGATACTATGGGCGGCTTGAAACGATGGTCAATCCGACCGGTCCGACAAAACCCGTATGGATGGGAGGCACCGGCACCTATGTGGACCGGCTCACGATTGGTGAAAAGCGGGTTATTCGTGGCGGGTCGTGGATCGCGCCAGAAGGCACGGCCAAGGCGACGCACCGGTTCTGGAATCATCCGCTCAATAACAGCTACGGGGTGGGACTGGGCTTCCGCTGTGCCAAGACCGCCCCACCCGAAATTGATGAGCGAATCAAAGATGCCTCCATCTTGGCCTATGTCGAAATGGGACGAGAGCGGTTTGTGGAGGCCCAACAGGCCGTCGCCCAGGGACTGGCCATTGACCCAAAGAATGTGGACCTCTTGGAGCTTCGACAATTGATTGAACAATCCATGAAACGGCCGTGAGGGAGAGTTGCTAGGGTTTTTGTCAATGGTTTGATCGTGACGGAGGCGCACCTATGATACACGACAAGATTCTTTTCCCAGGGATTGTCCTCATCGCGCTACTCGGAGCCTCACCCCTGCAGGCTGATCCCATCGATCCGGCCCGGCATCCCCAGCCGGATAAGGCCCAGACGGTGCATCAGGCCGGGCATGATGTCGACCAGGCGTGGGATATCTATCATCGCGCGGCCTTAGGCGGGACGGTCGCGTCCCCTGCCCTGCAGGCGGACATCGAGCAGCACCTGCACGAAGCAAGAACCCTCATCACCCAGGCGCAAGAGGCAGCCGAGCGGGGAGATGAGCGTCAAGTGCAGACTCTCATAAGCCAAGTGAAGGTCCATACCACCATGGCCATCGAGGGGAGCAAGGAGCGAAAGAAATGACGAAAGGTCTGAGGAGAAGAGGGACTTGCTGGAGCACGATTGCGATGGCGGCTCTCACCTATGCCGTCGTCATCGCGCCTGTCGTCGCAGCGCCGCCGGGTCCCAAAGAGGTTGACCCGGTCCCCATGGTGACAATTCCAGCTGGAGAATTCTTGATGGGGAATCCGGAAGGCAAAGGCCGGGCAGATGAGTGGCCGCAGCGATCGGTGTACCTCGACGAGTTTGCTATCGATCAAGTCGAAGTGACGAATGCACGGTTTCTGGTGTTCGTCGCAACCGCGGGCCATCGAAGTCCTCCAAATCCCTATGGCACCGACCCGCTCCTGTCCGTGAAGGGGATCGAACAGCTACCGGTGGTGCAGACCACCTGGTACGACGCCAAGGCCTATTGCAGTTGGGCCAAGAAGCGGCTCCCGACGGAGGCGGAATGGGAGAAGGCCGCTCGCGGCACCGACGGTCGTCTCTTTCCCTGGGGCAATGAACCAGCGACATCGAAGCGGGCGAACTTTGACCGTGAGTGGGAGGAGGAGCACACATTGCATCCAGTCGGGTCCTTGCCCAATGGTGACTCACCCTACGGGGTGAAGGATCTGTCCGGTAACGTTCGAGAGTGGGTGCAGGATTGGTATGACGCTGAGTACTACCAGCATGGACCGGATCGGAATCCGCAGGGCCCTGATAAAAAAGGCGTGGTCCGATCGATTCGCGGCGGGTCTTGGCATAGCCCGATCTCGGATATCAAGACGACGTCGCGCGGACGCGGTGGATTCGCGCTGCAGACCCACGGTACGGGCTTTCGTTGTGCACGGGGGCTCGAAAGCCAGGCCTCGCAGAAATAGACGGTCGGCGTGGTAATGCAATGAGACTAGATGACCACAGCAGAGAACGTACAATTCGACGATAGCATGAAGATGTGATGAATTTTTCGAGTAAGAACACGAATATTTATGGACCGCCTCTCTTCACATTCCATGAGGATTTCACGTTTACACCCAAATCGGCTGCGACAGACAAGGAGGAATCATGGTAGGGAAATTACGGCAATACTTGAGCGTGTCGGGCGGCGCCCTGCTTGTCGGCGCACTTCTTGTGGTCGGATCGATCGCCGTGGTATTCGGCGGGGAGCACGCCCTCTCCAGGACCGAGTTCTGCGTGAGTTGCCATTCCCAGACCTACCCGTATGAGGAACTGAAAAAGTCCTCGCACTATGGCGCGCTCGGGGCCGATCCGGGCTGCAAGGACTGCCACGTCCCCCAGGGCTTGGGCAACTTCCACCTGGCCCTCTGGACGCACATGTATGACGGGGCACGGGCCGTACTTGCGGAGATGAAGTATGACTATTCTACTGTCGAGAAATTCAACGAGCGCCGGCAGATCATGGCCCACTATGCGCGCATGTCGTTGAAGAATTGGGATAGCGTCACCTGCCGGGATTGTCACAAGAATACCAAGCCGCCCGGCGCCTCGGCGAAAGCCGCGCACAAGAAGATGGAAACGGAGGGGGCCACCTGCATCGATTGCCATCAGAACCTGGTGCATAAGAAAGTGCCGGAGATGGACCTCAATGCCAGCAAAGCGCAGGGCACGATGGTGTTGAAGGAAGAGAAGAAAGAGAAGGGGGAGGACTGATCCGCCGCGCGTATTAACCGATCCTCTAACCCTAGGATGGGGTTGGGCAAAAGAAAGGAGGTCTTCGCTGATCACGGTGGGCCTTTTCACTCCCTCCGCGTTAATGGCGGCAGAAACGCGTCGGCGATCTTGAGCTTGAGGTAGTCCTCGTCGCGGCAGCCTTGGGCCAGCCGCTGGAGCATGGAGCTGTTGCAAACACCGCCTGAACCTGCAACTCCATGTTTCTAAAATTCTCCGATGAGCGTATAAGACAGCGCAGGTGTTTTTACATATAACCGAGGAGGTTCCCATGTTATCTATTCACAAAGTCGTTGGTGTCATGTCTTGCGTTTTCTTGCTGTGCCTCGGTCTGTCAGGTACTGCC
>JAABQN010000216.1 GCA_011391455.1 Nitrospiraceae bacterium | reverse complement strand
GTCGCCGACTTCGAAGATTTTATTCAAACCGATGCCCCCATCAATCCAGGCAATTCAGGCGGGGCGTTGGTGACCCTCAATGGAGAATTGGTGGGGATCAATACCGCCATTGCCAGTCCCACAGGCGGGAGCGTCGGTGTGGGTTTTGCTATTCCGAGCAATATGGCCCGGTCTGCTATGCAGAGCCTGCTCAAGACCGGTCATGTGGTCCGCGGGTTCCTTGGCGCCTCGACACAAGATGTTTCGCCCCTGTTAGGCAAGGTCTTTCGTCTCCCCGATGTGAAGGGTGCGATCGTGACCGATGTGCAGCCGAAAGGGTCCGCCGAAAAAGCCGGGCTCAAGCGCGGGGACGTGGTTGTGCGATTCGACGGGCGTGACGTGATGGACAGCGGACATCTTCGGAACCTCGTGGCTGCGTCTACGATCGGGAGTAAGCACCGACTGGATCTTATGCGTGAGAGTAAACCGTACCAGGCTGACCTGGTTGTGCAGGAGGCGCCGCGTGAACGGGCCAAGAAGAGCCAATCGGCATCAGCCTCGGCTGCCACGGCCCATCCCCTCTCCGGCGTCATTTTCGACGATGTGACCACGCCGTTGGCCCGGCAGATGGATCTGTCTGTCACCAGCGGGGTAGTGGTGACGGATATCGAAGAAGGCAGCCTGGCCGAATCTTCCGGTCTTCAGCCCGGCGACGTGGTGATGGAACTCAATCGGCAGCCCATTCACAACTTCGACGGGTTTCAGCGGCTGGCTGACGTGATCAAGCCATCCAGCCTGGCCCTCCTGCTGATCAATCGGCAGGGGAACGTCATGTATATCCCCGTGCAGGGCGAGTAATGGAATGACACCCGTGCCGATCCCTTGCTCCCGGAACGCGCACCCTCAGAAGGCCCTCGTTCGACGGGCGCACTTAGACCAACGTGGGTACCCTTCCCAGGGAAAAAAACGAGCGAGCTTGGCTTCCCCCTCTTGGGAAGGCGAGGAAAATTTAAGCCCTCGATTGTTGTCCGCTGTCCGAGTTAGCCCCCGCCTGTTGAGAGCATAAACTTCAGCCAACTGTGCTCCCTGTTGATTGTGGCGACTATTGATTTGCGCCTTTCTTAGTGCTACGTTTCACATAAACGTGCCACTAGAGAGGCTGGCAATGAAGAAGCTTATCCGGTTCGGGGTGTCGTTGGACCATCATCTGCTCGATGATTTCGATCTGCACATCAAGAAGCGAAAATATACTAACCGCTCTGAGGCACTACGAGATTTGATCCGGGACAATCTGGTGGGGCAGGAATGGGATGATGATAAAGAGACGGTCGGGACGATCACGTTTGTGTACGACCATCATGTGCGCGATTTGACTAGAAAGCTCACCGATATTCAGCACCGCTATCAGCCCCTCATTTTGTCAGGGATGCACGTGCATCTCGACCATGACCATTGCTTAGAAGTGTTAGTCGTGAAAGGTAAAGGCTCTGCCATCAAGAAGGTTGCCGACACCCTCATCGGGACCAAAGGGGTCAAGCACGGGAAGCTGGCGACCACCACTACGGGAAAAGGTTTGAGCTGAGCGTCCTTGTGAGTGTCCTGAGCCTCTTTTTCCATCTCGCTGCGCTTCTGGTCTCTGTCTCCTCTGCGTTCGCCCACGCTCCTGACGACGAGATCGTTGATGTGCCGGAGGTGTCCATCGTTGGCACGCGTCCGGTGGCCGCGTCCTCCCAACAGTTTATCCCTGACAAAGAGCTTCTGCTTCAACCGCAAGGGCGTCCCTCTCAAGTATTGCGTTTGATTCCAGGGTTCATTGCAGTCGAGCACTCCGGCGGCGCAGGCAAGGCCGATCAATATTTTCTGCGTGGATTCGATGCCGATCATGGCACTGACGTCGCCTTCTTTTCCGACGGCATGCCGATTAACTTGCGTTCTCATGCGCATGGCCAGGGGTATACCGACTTGAACTTCATCATTCCAGAGACGATTGAAGGGATTGATGTGCACAAGGGATCTTATCTGCCTGAGTACGGAGATTTTGCCACGGCGGGCGCGGTCAATTTCCGTACTCGCGAGACGGTCAAGGAAGGTGTGGTGCAATCTGCAGGAGGGCAATTCGATACGCAACGGCATCTACTCATGTTCTCGCCGACCAAGGAGAAGATCCGAACGTTGTTCGCTGCGGAAGGCTACTACACGAATGGGCCGTTCCAGAACGATAACCGGTATTTCAGGGGCAATCTGCTGGGCAAGGTGACGATGAATCCCTCCGGGCGCGACGAGCTGAGCATCACCGGAACCTTCCACAAATCACAGTGGAATGGATCAGGCGAAATCCCGCTTCGCGCGGTGACGGACGGCACGGTCGATCGTTTCGGCTCGATCGATCCATCCGAAGGCGGGAGAACGGCCCGGTCCACGGCCAAACTCAATTATCACTACGACAGCCTCTCGGGAGGCCGGTTTTTCGCGAACGCCTATGCGCAATACTACACATTCGATCTCTATTCGAATTTCACCTTTTTCAAGAGCGATCCGGTGAACGGAGACGGGTTTCAGCAATCCGATCGTCGCGTGATCTACGGAGGCGACATCGGCTATCAGCAAGAGGGCAAGGTCCTTGAGGTGCCGATTGCGGCGACCGTCGGAGTTCAGAACCGGGTCGACAAGACTCACGTCAGGCTGGGGCCGCAATCCCGGCGCAGCTCCCTGGGGACGACTGTCGATACGGATGTCCTGGAGGCCTCCTATTCGCCATTTTTGAAGGCAGAGGTCCAGCCGACGTCATGGATGAAATTCGTCGGCGGTGTGCGAAGTGAGCTATTCACCTTCGACGTCCATAATCGATGCGAGACCTGTACGGAACAACCAGCTGGGCGTGCTACCTCTTGGCTGGTCCTCCCGAAAGCCAATCTTATCCTCGGGCCCTGGGCCTCTACCGAGTTGTTCATAAATTATGGCGAAGGTTTTCACAGCAACGATGCTCGCTCTGCCGTGGCACAAGCGGCGTCGCCACTGGCTCGGTCTAAGAATTACGAGGCAGGATTCAGATCGAAGCCCTGGGGGCCTGACGGCATCGAACTCATTGCGACCGCCTGGCAATTGGATCTTCAGTCTGAGCTGGTCTTTCTTGGCGACGGTGGCACGACAGAAATCCGAGGGGCCAGCCGGCGGCGCGGTGTCGAGGTGGCGGCCCGTGGCCAAGTCTGGGGGCCACTGTATGTCAACGGCAGCGTGACCTATACCAAGGCGGAGTTTCGTAATGGAGACGCAATTCCACTCGCCCCTGAAGTGACGGCCTATGGGGCAGTACTCTTGGCCTGGCCGGAAGGCCTGACGTCGCAATTGCAGGCGACCTATCTGGGGGTTCGACCCCTCATCGAAGATCGCAGCGCCAACGCCCCGTCTTGGCTCAACTTCGACTTGTCAGAACGCTATCAGCTTCCTGTTACGTTACCCTATGGCCGTATGGAGGCGTTCCTCTTTGTGCAGAATCTCTTCAATACGAAATGGGAGCAGGCGACGTTTTTCTTCCAGTCGCAGCTGCGGAACGAAGGCGCCCCGCGCAGCGACCTCCACTTCGTGCCGGGAAATCCGAGGATGGTCTTAGGCGGCGTGGCCTGGTACTTTTAGCAGCCACTGAAAATGGCCACCAGCAGCGTTCTCGGCTACCGAAACTCCTCAACGTACCCCAGAGGGTACGCTTCCGGGTTTCGGGGCGCCTGCGGCCTTGCTGGATGCCCATTTTGAGCGGCTGCTCATTCACTGAAACAAACTCCAACTGCGTTCTCGTCTCGAAAGCATCCTCAACGTACTACACCGGGAAAGAGCTGCTCTTGCAGCGCGGGGTTGGGCGGGCGAGAATGCCTACGCCTTCGGCACTCTGCGGCTAATGGTGAAT
>JAABQN010000215.1 GCA_011391455.1 Nitrospiraceae bacterium | reverse complement strand
CAGGCCTTCCGATCACCGAACCCTCCGGTAATATGGTAGTCGATATCGGCGGCGGCACGACCGATATCGCGGTCATTTCGCTCGGTGGAATCGTCTATAGCGAGTCCGTCAAAGTTGCGGGCGATCGCATGGACGATGCGATCATGAACTACATTAAGAAGAAGTATAACCTTCTCATCGGTGAACATATGGCGGAGCGGATAAAGTTCGAAATTGGATCCGCCTATCCCTTTGAGGAACGCAAAACCATGATGATCAAGGGGCGCGACTTGATTTCCGGCATTCCCCGTACCTTGGTGGTGGATGACGCGGAAATCCGGGAAGCGCTGCAGGAACCGATCGGAACAATCGTCAACGCGATAAAGGTGGCTCTGGAGAATACCCCGCCCGAGTTGGCGGGCGACATTATCGATCGTGGCGTCGTCCTCACGGGTGGAGGATCTTTGCTGAAGGGCATGGATACGCGCTTTCGGGAAGAGACGAATTTGCCGATCATCACCGTGGATGACCCTCTGACTTCAGTAGTCTTGGGGGTCGGGAAAATCCTCGATGAGTTGGATCTGCTCGCCAAAGTGTCGGTGATGTCCCAGGCCAATACCTACCGATAAGGTTCCATCCCTAACTCCTTTATGTGGATGGCTCATTCTCGCTCTCCCTACAGTGCCAGACGTATTGCGCTTGTCTGCTTTGCCCTCCTATTGGTGGCTCTTTTTCTGCTTCCCAATCAAATCCAAGGGCTCTTGCAGTATCTCGACGGGCCGGTTGGACACGTCGTAGGAGTTCCGCTTGAAGCCGTTGCATCCATCGATGCAGGTATTGCCGGTCGCTGGGAACGGTACGTGGCGTTGCAAGGGGTCCAGGAAGAAAACCAGCAACTACGAAAAGAAATTGAGTGGTTGCGCGGGCAACATAGTCAGTTGCGTGAGTTCGCCGCCGCGACAGAACGCTTGACAGCCTTGCTGCAATTTAAGGAGCAGGCGCTCCCTACGATGGTAGCCGCTCAAGTCATCGGGCGTGATGCCACGAACCGGTATCGTTCCATCATTATCAATAAGGGTGAGAGTGACGGGATCAAGCCGGACATGGGGGTGGTCACTCCTGCCGGTGTCGTTGGACGTGTCGTAAAGACGACAGGGGCGTCCTCGGTGGTGCTCCTGGTGACTGACCCGAGCAATTCCATCCCCGGCCTCATTCAGCGGACGAGAGACGAAGGCATTGTGGAAGGGACCCAACAAGGGCTGGCCCGATTAAAGTATATTCCGTTGTTGTCAACGCTTCGAGATGGTGATCGGGTCGTGACATCGGGTCTTGTCGGAGGTTTTCCGCGAGGGCTTGTGATCGGGACGATCACGAGCATCGATAAACAGGAAGGCGCTCTTTTTCAGTCCGCCGAACTCATGCCGGAAGTCGACGTTGGTCGAGTGGAGGAAGTGCTGGTAATTCAGATGTCGTATGGGCAGTCCACGAAGGCTGGGGTGGAAGCGGATGTGATTGTGAAACCAGCGCCATGAAATTTCTTTTCTATCTGATTCTTGTGCTGCTGCTCGTCCCCCTGCAGACGACGTTGCTGCCACATCTGAGTGTGTGGGGTATCAAGCCGGACTTGGGGCTTGTGGCTGCCGCGCTAGTCGGGCTTTTTGCCGGTGAACTGGAAGGCCTTCTCGTGGGGCTCGCGATCGGTTGGATACTCAATCTCTTTTCTGCCGGCGAGCTTTGGCTCAGTCTCTTGACGAACGGGGGCGTTGGGGTTCTAGCAGGGTTTCTGGGGCGGCAGTTGACGCTGGTGACGGCGATCTCACTTGGTGTGGGGCTGTTATTGGTGTCCTTAGCGAGCGGGCTGTTTGCCGCGATGAGTTTCACCCATCTTGACATGTCTCAGATGTGGTGGATGGTCGAGTCGATCGTCCTTCCTCAGGCTTGTTTCGATGGAGCGGTCGGAGCGGGGCTCTATTGGCTGCTCTCCCAATGGTTTCATGTCACCCGTCTAAGGACCGAGTAGCAGGTCTGTGATAGGCGTAGCGGAATATTGATTGTGACGCATGGCAACAGCTGGCCTACACGATTCTGAACTCGGGGAACTCCAACGCCGGCTGATTATTCTCCGCGTTGGTCTGTTGCTTGTTGTGGCGTTACTGGGGCTGCAGCTCTGGAACTTGCAGATTCGTGAGGGCCCCTACTACCGCGATCTCTCTGAGAACAATCGGACGCGTTCTGTCATCATGGAGCCGGCACGAGGGCTCATCTACGATCGCAACGGGGTGTTGTTGGCGAATAATGTCCCCAGCTTCACCCTCTATGTTTCGCTTGAAGACGTCAAAGATCGGGAGTTGCTCATCGGTCAGCTCAGCAGCCTCCTAGGGCTAGATGAAGCGCTTGTGCGGAAGAAGCTGACGGCTCGCGGTAGTAAACAGCTGCCGCGCAAGGTGAAGGATCGATTAACCCTTCGAGAAGCGACGTTGATTGAGTCCCACCGTGTGGACTTGCCCGGGGTGATGGTGCAAGTCGAATCGCAGCGGAACTATCCTGGTGGAGTGACGGCCTCACATCTATTGGGCTATGTCGGGGAAGTGTCTCCCGAACAGTTAGAGAAACCTGAATTTGCCGACCTGCACCAGGGCAGCATTGTCGGGCAATATGGCGTGGAGAAGTTTTTCGATCGGCTCGTGCGCGGTCAGGCCGGGCAGAAGAGCATAGAAGTCGATGCGATCGGTCATGAGAAACAAACCGTGGTTGTGGAGCAACCGCATGCCGGGGACGATTTGTATCTCACGATCGATGCGCGGTTGCAAAAAGTGGCCGAAAATCTATTGGGGGAGGAAACAGGTGCGATCGTCGCCCTCGATCCGAGGACAGGCGACGTACTGGCTATGGCGAGCCGTCCTGGATTCGATCCGAATATTCTTTCGCGAGAGCTCACACCGAAACAGTGGGCCGAGATCGTGCAAGATGAGGGGCGCCCCTTGAACAATCGAGCGTCGCAAGGACAGTACCCGCCCGGTTCGGTCTTCAAAGTAATGATGGCTGCCGCAGCGTTGGAAAGTAAGACTGTGACGCCTTCGACAACCATCCATTGCAATGGCGGATATCAGTTCGGTCGCCGTCTGTATCATGACTGGAAAGCCGGGGGACACGGCTCGGTAGATCTTCGGCACGCGCTTGTGCAGTCGTGCGACGTCTACTTCTACACCGTTGGGCAACGGATGGGGATCGAAACGATAGCTTCCTTTGCCCATCAGTTTGGATTGGGAGAGGAGACGGGGATTGAGCTGCCGTCTGAACGGATTGGAATCATACCGTCCGAGGCTTGGAAACGGAAGGCTAAGAATGAGGGGTGGCTGCCGGGCGAAACGATTTCGGCATCAATCGGACAAGGCTATGTGAATGTGACTCCGCTGCAGATGGCAAGCTTAATCGGCACCGTCGCAAACGACGGCGTCATGTTCCGTCCGCGATTAGTCCAGGCTGTGATGGATCGAGCGACCGGAGAGCTACAACAACGAACTGCGGTTCCCAAGCGCACTTTAAAGCTGCGGCCAGAGATCCTGCCGTTGATTAAAGAGGCGTTGGCAGGGGTGGTGCAAGAGGGGACGGCTACGCGGGCGAAGTCAGCGTTGGTGACGATCGCCGGGAAGACCGGCACGGCTCAGATGACGGCATTGCGCGCCGGTCCGGAGAAGGATATCCCGAAGAAATTTCGCGATCATGCCTGGTTTGTCGCATTCGCTCCGGTTGACGCCCCCACCATTGCCGTTGCGGTGTTGGGTGAACATATGGGCCACGGGGGCTCTGCTTCGGCGCCTCTTGCCAAAGAATTGATCGAGACCTATGTGAAGTTGAATCTCCCTGCTCCTTCCGGCGTAAAAGATGATGCCGTGGCGCAGGTAGGGGAAGGCAGAGGGCAGGGAACGAGATGAT
>JAABQN010000214.1 GCA_011391455.1 Nitrospiraceae bacterium | reverse complement strand
CGCCAGCCGACGGAAATCGTCGTACCAGTCGGCGAGGATATGCTTCACTTCATGTGGATGGACGCCGATGGAGGCATAGATGAACGGGTGTTGTTCCGCCAGAGCGACTGCCGCCCGGCTGGTCGCCAGATCGCAACCAATGGTAATGAAGGCTTCGACACCGGCTTCCCTGGCGCGAGTAATCATCGCCTCGCGATCGTCATTGTAGCGGGCATCGTCCAGATGGGTATGGGTGTCGATAAGCATGCTGGTTTATTTAGTTTGTTTGGTTTTTTTAGTTCGTCTGATTCAACCAAATAAACGAAACAAACCAGATCAACCAAACAACTAGTTTTAGGCGGGTTTGGTCACGATCATATCGGCCAGTTCTGTGAGCAAGGCTTCTGTCTCATCCCAGCCGAGACAGGCATCGGTGATGGAGACGCCGTGGGCCAGCGCCTTTCCCTGCTGCCAGGTCTGCTTGCCGGGATTCAGGTTGCTTTCGAGCATCAGCCCCATGATGGATTGGCGGCCATCGCGGAATTGGCGGAGAACATCGCGCGCAACCAAACCCTGGCGCCGATGATCTTTGCTGGAGTTGTCGTGCGAACAGTCGATCATGATGGGGCGGGCGATGCCTTCGCCGGCCACCGCCGCTTCGGCGTTGGCCACATGCCCGGCGTCGTAGTTGGTTTTCCCGCCACCGCCGCGGAGGACGATGTGTCGGTCTGGGTTGCCCGCAGTCTTGATGATCGACGTTTGTCCCTCGGTATTGATGCCGACGAAGTGGTGCGGCGCGCGGGCCGACGTCATCGCGTTGATCGCGACTTGCAAGCTGCCTTCTGTTCCGTTTTTGAAACCGACCGGCATCGAGACACCGCTGGCTATTTCCCGATGTGTCTGGCTTTCTGTGGTGCGGGCCCCGATGGCCGTCCAGCTGATCAGGTCGGCAACGTACTGGGGGCTGATGGGGTCGAGCAATTCTGTCGCACAGGGCATGCCGGATTGATTGATCTTTAGCAGGATGGTCCTTGCGAGTTCCATTCCGGTGGCGATGTCGCACGTACCGTCCAGGTGGGGGTCGTTGATGAGCCCCTTCCAGCCGACCGTCGTCCGGGGTTTCTCAAAATAGGTTCGCATCACGATGAGGAGTCGATCGCGCAAGACATCGGCAACCGGCTTCAGCTTGGCGGCGTATTCATAGGCGGCTTCCGGGTCATGGATCGAGCATGGGCCGACAATGACGAGGAGTCGCTCACGGTCTTGGCCGTGCAGAATGTGGCGAATGGCATCTCTGGTTTCAACGACTAGCGCGGCGGCTTGATCGGTGATAGGCAGTTTTGACTTGATCGTTCGCGGCGAGGGCAGCGGCTTGATATCAATAATATGCTGGTTGTCGAGAGGTCTCTGCATGGTTGTGCCTTTTCACATAGGAAGCGCTCTTTGTCGTATAGCTTGACGGGGCATTACGCGCTTGGACGCGTAAAATATAGCCTAGATTCCAAGGAATATCCACTGGGGGCAGTGCCGGCGACCGGCGATAGCTGGATTGGCGCATCGATTCCGTTGTTTGACAAGCCGCGAATGCCTATGTTACGTAGCTCGCCCACGATGACTCTGCGCACTTCCATACGCCGGTTGCCCTGTTTTATTCGGGGCGCTGTGGCGCTCGGCCTCGTCCTGCTCTTGCTCGCGATCGCGCCGTTTGCCGTGGCGCAGGATGTTCATCACGAGTTGGCGGCGGCTGACCACGACGGCCACGAGCATTCCGATACCGACCTCTGTCAGTGGGTCAAGCATCACACGGCCGGGTCTCTCGATGTCGGTGCGCCTCTCCTCACAGCGCAGGAACTCGTCGACCTGCGTGAACTTCCAGCGGACTCCGTTCTGCTTTCCTTCGAACTCTCCACGCCCGGTCCTTCTCGCGCGCCCCCTCGCTACTAGTCACGTCATTTCGGCTCGCGCCATTCTGCCATGGTTGTCGTCGGACTCTCTGCTAGAGAGGCGCGGTGCTTTCCCATCACGTGATGGTAGGGAATTTCATGCGTCCTATTATGTGGCGTCAGTCCATTGTTTTTTTGCTGTATTTTTGTTTCTGCTTGACGGTTCTTCATCAGAATCGTGCCATTGCAGGCGAACCCAATTTTATTGAGGGATTGGTCCAGAACCAGGATCTTCGTCGGGTTGGACAGGTGGTCGTCGAGGTGAAGAATCAAGAGGGGTCGTTAGTGACGACCGGCGTTTCGAACGATGCCGGCGAATTCAGAATTCCCCTCCCTCCCGTTGGAACCTATTCCGTCAGTGCCGTGCAGGATATTTTCCGAAGCGAATATATCGTACTGAAGATCGGGAGCGAGGCGCCCGACCCTATTATCTTGACCCTGTCCAAGAGCAAAGTGATCGCGCTTGAAGTGCGGTCGTCTCTCGCACCGATTCAATACAAGGCATCGAGCGAGATCTACCCAGTGAATCGAAAGGATATCGAAGAATTGCCGCGTGGCAACAATGTTGAGTTACAGGACGTGCTTCTTACGGTTCCAAGCGCCGTCTATGGTTCGCTTAAACAGGTCCATCTGCGACAGGATCATGCGAATCTCCAGTTGCGTATCGACGGCGTGCCGATTCCAGACACCGTGTCCTCCACCTTCTCCGATGTGATCTCGCCGCGGGCATGGGAACGGGCGGATATTATTCTTGGCGGTATGGAAGCGCAGTATGGAAATAAGACTGCTGCGGTGTTGGATATCACGACCAAGAGCGGTACCAAGCCAGGATTTGGATCCGTCCAAATGTTCGGCGGTTCAAACCGGACGATCAATCCATCGCTCGAATACGGGGGCACGGTCGGCGAGAAGTTCCGGTTCTACGTGCTGAACAGCCATACGGCAACGAATCGCGGCATCGAGCCGCCGACGCTAGGGCATTCGATTTTTCATGGGCAAAGCGAGAGGAATCAGACGTTCATGCGCGGCGATTATCAGCTCGACAATTCGAACAACTTCTCGTGGGTATTCTTGAATTCCGTGGCGAAATATCAGATTCCGACGTTACCCGGCCAGACCCCGAATGCCATCGTCACGGGTTTATTGCCTGGAGGATTTTCCCCGGTACCGTCCGAGATGGTCGACGAGAATCAAAAGGAAAATAACCAATATGGGCACATGGTCTGGCGGCACGATGTGAACAGCAGTAATTTCTTCAACCTCTCCGGATATTTCCGCCAAACGCGAGCCACGTTTCGGACGGACCCATTGAATGTGCTCGCCTACACGGCAGATCCGGCTGAGCCATTTTCAGCCGGGAGCCAGGATCGGAGCGCCAATTCGAGTGGACTTCGATTCGATCACACCTATATTCCATCCAAGGAGCATGTGGTCAAAATCGGATTCCAGGTCGACCGGACGCAGACGGTGAACAAGACAAGACTGTTTGGGTTCAATCGGCTAGATCCGAACGATCCGGAATCTGATCCGACCGGTTCATTGATTGGTATCAATGCGGACAATCGGCTGATCGGTTACCGGCAGGAATTTTGGATTCAGGATCAGTGGAGCCCGAACGATCATTGGACGTTCAACCTCGGCGTGCGGGCCGATGCAGTGCAGTACCAGCGCCATGAGGGACAAGTCAGCCCACGGGTCGGGATCACCTACAAGGCCGATCCGGCCAATGTCTTCCATGTCTTCTACGGACGACAGTTCACGCCGCCGAACCTCGAAGCCATTTCCTTTGCGAAATTTAATACAGCCGGAACAACGGCAGCACCGGAGAATACGACGAATAATACGGTTCGGGCCGAGCGAGCGCACTACTTCGAGGTCGGCAGCTACCACGCGCTCTCACGCTGGGCGACCGTACAGTTGACCGGTTACTACAAGCTTGCGAATTTTCTTTCCGACGCAGGCCAGTTTGGCACCACGCCGCTCTTGAACTATTTTGCCTTCGAGCGGGGGTGGCAGCGCGGCATCGATGGCGCGCTG
>JAABQN010000213.1 GCA_011391455.1 Nitrospiraceae bacterium | reverse complement strand
CGACCACTTGCTCGCCAGGGAGAACACCATGCGTGTCACGACTACATGTACAGTCCCTCTCGTTGCAGCATTGGCATTTCCATCTACGGCGTTCGCCGCGCCGCCTGACAGTTCGGCTGATGCCAAGATCATCTCGGAAGCAACCGGGGGCAAGTTGAAGGCTACCCAGGGGGAGTACTTTGACAAGTACTGTGGCCCTGTTGACTACGGTGCCGCAGTTGTTGACCTCAATGGCGACGGTCGGCCCGAGGTATTCACCAATCTGTATGGCAGCTGCTACGGCATGGCCGGACGCCAAATGGATCTCTACATCAAGGACAAACGTGGCGAGTGGAAATCACAGTTCGGGTTTAATGGTGAGCCCATCATGCTCAAGGCCAAGCGCATGGGCTACCCCGACATCCTGATCGGCGGCCCAGGTGGCTGCCTTCCTGTCTGGCGCTGGAATGGCCAGAAGTACGACGTCTACAAACGCTGCCGATAAAAGAGAAAGGTCTTGCCAGCCCAATCTCGGCTAATGCGTGACGTAAATGCTGCGTGCGCTCCGACCGAGGCGCCAAATTCCTGTGCACGTGCGCGAACGCCGAACTTCGCTACTTTGACTTCCCGCACACCACATTGTTGTCCGAGAACAACTGTGTCCGGTTGGTATACCCGTAAAATGCAGGCTTCAATATGGTTAATTCATCAGGAGTCCAGGACGGTACAGGTCCAATTATCTGATCCCCTTGTTTGGGCGCGAATTGGTAGTAGCTGTTGTTGGGGGCGACCAAGAAAATCTTCTCCAAGGGGATGTTGTCACCGACCATACCTGTTATCGCCCCATCGATATCCTTTGGACTGAAACGGTTTTGATACCCAAAGCACCAAAGGGTGGGATGAGAATGTACGTTGCCAACAATTCTGTAATTCGTCGAGCTATCGCAAAGGTTTAGGAAAGCCCTCTTTTTGCTCTCTTCGTAATCCTGTATGCCCACCACTGCGCCGTCCGGACATTTGCCTACCGGACCAGGTACGGGCACGGTGAAATAGTAGCGATCCGCGATTTGTCTCGGTTTCATAATTAGCAGACCGAATTCCGTGAGTTGCCCTCCCGAATCGGCCGAGACATGGATCATTCTCACTGCATTGGCTGCGGCAGCATCGATGCATGGATATGGCCCTACCAGCCGCAGCTTAGTAAACCCCTTGTCCTCTTCGTTGTTCTTGTTATTAACGAAGGCTTCGAGTTCGTCCGGTTTGATGGGGGACAGACATGCCGACTTGCTGGGTGCGGCTTCTGGCGATCGACACCCATCGGCCGTTGCAGTGCGGACTCGCGAGGTCTTCGTCAGTGGCTTCTCCCAGTCGTCGCAAAGTCCGTTCTTGTTCCGGTCGCTGTCATAACGGTAGTGCTCGCACACCGCCGGCCCCAATGGCCGCATACCATCCGGCAACGAAAGGGTCTGTGCCGGCATCCTCCGGGGGGGCGGCGTCTTCCGTACCTGTTCCTGAACGAGATCCAGGTAGTACCGCGCGCGGTCACAGAACAGGAGCGGAAAAATCGCGTTGCGGTGGTTGAAGGAGGGGTAGACATTGCTCAGGTCAACGTGAAAACGGTGCTGGTAGCACTCGACCGGTGTCGCATGCATCTTCTGCCCCAGCCGATTCAGATAGCTATCCTTATGATCACAATTATCTTTGATATGTCCCTTGCGCTTGCCAACGCCAAGGCCAATGGCAAGTTCCACCTGCATATAGCCCATCTCGATGCCTCGCATCCGCTTGCGCCACTCTTCGGACGTATACCACTCCTTGTCGGACTGCATGTCCATGACCCATCGGAGGAGAACGAAGGTTCCGACGATGTCCTCCGCGAGGAAGTCCTCGTCCTTTGCAAGCGCCGGATTCTGCTGGCGGGCGAGTTCCACCTGTTCACGAACCGCTTGAATCACAGCGGGGACGGAGGGCATTTCATCCAGCCAGTCCTTCTCCGCGGCCGATGCGCCATTGGCAAGGGAGCACCACAATGCGGGGATCACGCCCCACCGGCCCAACCTGCGGAGGATCTGGCTCATGATCGGCATGATTGATTTCGTCTTGCGGCGGCGCGTGAACAACCTGACGGGATGATCCGAGCCGATGGAGGCGGGGACGCTGTCTCCGACGGCTCGACCGCAGGCAAGTTTCACGATGCCGTGCACTTGCCGAACATCTCTCCGCCATTCAGCGTCTTGCCGGAGGCGGTGAACAACATCGAGTCGCCGTCAATGACAATGTTGACCTTGTCGCCGTCTACGGTGTACGTCCCGCCTTTTTCGATCTTCTGGCCGAAAATGGCCATCGTGACGTACGCCTTTCCCCCGGACTTCAGTTGCACCGAAGCCAGCACACTGTCCTTGCAGGCATAGTTCCCTTCGACGCCGCCGCAGCCCGCCAAGGTGACGACCAGGAGGGCGGCTACCAACGTGCCGATATGCCCCGCTTTTCTTGATCTCATTTCCAGTTTCTCCTTGTGTAATCGGGTGTTTCGAAGCTTGACGACGTGGCGGGGGGTTACATTTCCCAGGGTAGTGGCTTAGCCTGCCTGTCAAAATTAGCTTTTCAAACTGAGTGTTGCACTGCTTGAAATACTCGCCGCGCTACTTGCACCCCGCAACACTTGGATCGCGGTCACGCGGATCACGCGGATCTCGCGCGCGTAGAGTGGCATCGAGGCGCATAGAGTGTTCCCCGCCGACTTCATCTGCCGATAAGGGGGCTTTCGGCGAAGCGTGCTTTTGCTTCTCCAACGAAGTCCCGGTTCGATCCAGTGACTGTGAGTCCATGGTTCTACTCACATTTCAGCTTTGCGGCGCGCTGCTTGGTGTAGGCAAAGGTCAGAGCCACCCATGTGCCCGCACTTCCAGACGACCACTCGTGCGCCAGAACTGCGGGCCGATAACCAGCCGCCCCAATTTCATATAGCGACGTACCACTGCTGATTTCTCCGGATTTGCATAGTGCTTTGACCTTGAACCCTGCGGCTTTCAAAGCGTCAGGTTGCTCAATGCCAATATCGCCTTGCCTGTCCATGCTAAAGCGAAACTCCAGCGGAGACGCGCTCGATCCTGCCAGGATGACATTCCATAGGCCCGGCTGGTTGGCGTCGCTACGGTGGGTGACCTGACCATCTACTGTGATCTGGACAGCACCACTGCGGGACATGGGCAGTCCATTCTTGACAAGGTCGGCCCTTGCCGGCTTCGGAGCGGAAGACTCCCAACGCACTGCAGGGTGCCCGCCCAAGTTCCAGCTAGGCACAGCGCTCGCAGGTATGAGAAAGGATTTCACCAAGTCGCCAAAGTCGGCTACCGATGAATTGGTCTGAGCGGCGATAACGGTGGGCGCGTTAGCACAGATGAATATTGCAGCGCACTGACTACAGATAGCCAACAGCTTTGAACTCATGCTCGCTCCTTTGCTACTTGGATTGAGGAGCCTGATGCGGTTTCAACTAAGCTAACCACATCATTGAAATGATCAACCAAAATCAAAACGTGGTGGCAGTTTGACCAATAAAACGCCATTGCCACCCTCTTTGGTGGCCGCGGCGCGCAACCACACCCGATCCAAAACCAGCGTAAAAGCCTGCGCGCAGAGCAAGCTCCTATCGTAGACTAGGCGGTATTCTTTCCAAGTCCCATCGCGATATTCAACGAACAAAGAACAACAGGGACCGCTCTTTGCAGTTCCTTCCTGAAGGACTGCGATGGGCTAATGCGTTGCTTGAATAGCAAAGCTGTCTGATATCGACTCATGAACGGGCGCTCGAAGAGTAGGTCATCACAGGCTGCTTCGGGTCGGGAGTGCGCATTCGCCGAAGTTGAAAGCAGCCGTTCGGCGTGAATTCCTAATCGGTGGCTGCTCAAAACCGCATAGCGGACCGCCTCGGCTCAGACCCCACCGACCGCAATGGCCGATGAGCCGAAGTTCACGGAAAGTTAGCGAACGGCGGGTCAACCCAGATAACCGACTGTCATGGCGTTG
>JAABQN010000212.1 GCA_011391455.1 Nitrospiraceae bacterium | reverse complement strand
GGAACTTTGTCGAGATGAAAAAGACCGATCTGGGCGAAGGGTCGAAGGCGAACCATCTGAGCTACCTGGGGGACGCAAAGATTGGAAAGGGAGTCAACATCGGCGCCGGTACCATCACGTGTAACTACGATGGTCTGCATAAGTTTCAGACGGTGATCGGAGATGGGGTTTTTCTTGGCAGCGACACACAGCTAGTCGCACCGGTGACCGTGGGGGCGGGAGCCATCATCGCAGCCGGCACCACGGTCACGGAGGATGTGCCGGCAGATGCCTTGGTGATCGGGCGGGTGCCTCAAGTGAATCGTGCAGGATGGGCGGCGCGCCGGCGGGCGCTCCTTGCAGACGGCGGCGCCTTGCCGCCCGGTAGCAAGCTGTCAAGCCTGAAGGCTGACAAGGTTTCGAGTAAATCGAGTCAGAAAAATGCCAAGTCGACTAAAGGACGACCGCGATGAGATGCTCTTTTTGTCAGCGTGTCAGCATGTCAGCCTGGAGCTAAAACTATGTGTGGAATCGTCGGATACGTGGGTGATCAAGAGACGGTCCCGGTTCTGATCGGCGGGCTTGCCAAGCTGGAGTATCGAGGCTACGACTCGGCAGGCGTCGCGGTGTTGCAAGGCAGCAAAATCGAGATTCGGCGTACGGTCGGCAAACTGGCCAACCTTCAGAAATCGCTCAAGGAGAAAGAACTCAAGGGCACCGTGGGAATCGGCCATACGCGATGGGCGACACACGGGAAGCCTTCGGAGCAAAACGCCCACCCGCACCGCTCGAAAGGCTGTGTGCTGGTGCATAATGGCATCATTGAAAACTATCAGCCGCTGAAACAGCAATTGGAGGCAGAGGGGTACAAGTTTCATTCGGAAACGGATACGGAAGTCGTGGCGCATCTGATCGATAAATATCTTCAGCAGGGTATGAAGCTGACCGAAGCGGTACGAGCAGCCACGAAGGATGTGCGAGGGAGTTACGCGCTGGCCGTCATTTCGGAGCAGGAACCGGGGACGATGGTCGCGGCGCGCTCCGGGTGTCCGTTGGTCGTGGGCAAAACCGCCAAGGCGTCTTTCGTCGCATCCGACGTCATGGCCATGCTCGCCCATACCCGTGACGTCACCTATCTCGAAGAAGGCGATGTCGCAGTCCTGACCGCGACCGACATCCAGTTCACCGATGTTGAGGGCCGGCCTGTTAAACGGAAGTTGACCAAGATTACCTGGGACGATTCCGCAGCGGAAAAGAGCGGGTTCCCGCATTTTATGTTGAAGGAGATTCACGAACAGCCGCAGACGATTCTCGACACGATGCGCGGGCGCTATTCCTACGACACCGGCGAGGCGGATCTGCCGGATATCGGATTGACGCCCAAAGAGTTTGCCTCAGTTGGACGGATCTGGATCGTGGCCTGTGGCACCTCGTGGCATTCCGGGCTGGTGGGGAAGTATCTGTTGGAGGAGATGGTTCGTACGCCGGTGCAGGTCGATATCGGCAGCGAATTTCGCTACCGCGATCCGCTGGTCGGGAAAGATGATCTCTTTATCACGATCTCGCAGTCCGGCGAGACGGCTGACACGTTGGCCGCCGCGCGTGAAGCGAAGGAAAAGGGAGCGCGAGTCGTTTCAATCGTGAACGTGGTAGGCAGCACTCTGGCTCGCGAATCGGACGGCGTGCTCTACACGCATTGTGGGCCTGAAATCGGCGTTGCTTCGACTAAGGCCTTCACCGCGCAGCTCACAGCGCTCTACCTGTTGGCGTTGCATTTGGGCCGCGTGCGCGGGACCCTGTCTGTTGCAGACGGCAAGGCTTGGCTCGATCGTCTGGTCAGGCTTCCGGTATTGGTCGAGCGGGTGCTCAGTCGGGAGGCGGAGATTGTCGCGATTGCCAAGAGGTATCACAAGAAGCGGAATTTCTTGTTCCTTGCCCGCGGCATCAATTATCCGATCGCGCTCGAAGGGGCATTGAAGCTGAAAGAAGTGTCCTACATCCATGCCGAAGGCTATGCAGCGGGTGAGATGAAGCACGGCCCGATCGCGCTCATCGATAAAGATATGCCGGTGGTCGTGTTGGCGCCGAAGGATCGGTTGTATGAAAAGACCGTGAGTAATCTAATGGAAGTGAAAGCCCGGCACGCGCCGGTCATCGCGTTTGTAGCGGAAGGCGAGCGGGAGTTAGGGAAGATCGCCGATGCGGTGTTCACGATTCCCGATACCCATCCGCTGCTCTCGCCGATTTTGTTTACGATTCCGCTGCAGCTCTTGGCGTATCATATTGCCTTGCTGCGCGGCGCGGATGTGGATCAGCCACGGAACTTAGCCAAGAGCGTGACAGTAGAATGAATAGGATGTTGAAAATGGCTTCCAGCGGCGTTCTCAGTCGTCCGTCTCCCTGCGACGTACCCCTGAGGGTACGCCTCAGTCGCCGGACTCCCTGCGGCCTTGCTGGAAGACCATTTTGAACATCCTCGAAGAGAGGGAAGGAAAGAGAAGAGTGGAAATCACGAAGCAAGAAGTTGAAAAAGTTGCGAAGCTGGCCCGGCTGGAGTTGACGGAGAGTGAGAAGGCGGCGTTCGCGAAACAATTGGGCCAGATTCTCACGCACGTAGAGACATTGAAGCAGTACGACACCACAGGCGTCGAACCGACGGCGACGGTGCTTGGGCAGGTCAATGTGTTTCGTCCCGACATTGCGCGGACGTCCCTGTCCATCGACCGCGCGGTGGCGAATGCGCCGGAGTCGGCCGACGGGTTTTTTGTCGTGCCAAAAATTATCGAAGACCGTGAACGGTGATGAGTGATGAGTAGGAATACCTGAGGGTTGTTTCAATCCTGAACACACGGCACCCATCACTGATCACCCATTACCCATCACGAGGATAATACATGTTCAGGCAAATGTTGCGGTCGAAAATCCATCGGGCCACGGTGACGGAGTCCTGCCTCGATTACGAAGGCAGTCTGACGATCGACGAGGATCTGATGGATGCAGCGGGAATTTTGCCCTATGAGGCGATCGTTTGCTCCAATTTGAATAATGGCGAACGGTTTATGACCTATGCCATGGCGGGCAAACGCGGTGCAGGTGAGATCATCCTCAATGGGCCGACGGCGCGGAAAGGCGCGGTCCGCGATCAGATTATCATCTTCTGTTATGAGTATTATTCAGACGAGGAAATCAAGCGGCATGTCCCCAAGATCGTTCAAGTTAACGAGAAGAACCGGATTGTTGCCGGAAAGCCGAAGCGCTGATGTCGATTCACAAGCTTTCACTCTACGAGCTCCATGAGAAGTTCACTGCCGGAGAACTTACGGCCGTGGAGATCGTGCGTGCCTATGGCTTGCGGATCGGCCAGGTGGAGCCCAAAGTAAAAGCCTACATCACGCAAACCAAAGATGCAGTGGCTGCGCAGGCCACTGCGCTCGATGCCTCATTGAAAGGCTGGCGTAAGACATCGCCGATGATGGGCATGCCGTTGGCGATTAAAGACAATATTTGTACCGAGGGGGTGCTCACCACCTGCGCGTCCCGTATGCTCGGGAACTTCGTTCCGCCATACGATGCGACCGTGATAGCCAAACTGCGCGCACAGGGGTATCTGCTGCTCGGGAAAACAAACCTCGATGAATTTGCCATGGGATCATCAACCGAGAACTCCGCCATTGGCCCCAGCCGCAATCCCTGGAATCTGCAGTGTGTGCCTGGTGGATCCAGCGGAGGGTCCGCAGCCGCTGTCGCAGCCGACGAATGTGTCGCAGCCTTGGGGTCCGATACCGGCGGCTCGATCCGTCAGCCCGCGGCGTTCTGTGGGGTGGTAGGTCTCAAGCCGACCTATGGGCGGGTCTCACGGTATGGGTTGATCGCCTTTGCTTCTTCGCTCGATCAAATCGGGCCGATTACAAAAGATGTGAGGGATGCCGCCTTCCTTCTTGGAGCCATCGCCGGTCACGATCCGTTGGATTCGACCTCGACAGATGTCCCGGTGCCGGACTATATGAAGGCGCTCAAGAGAAAAGATCTCAAGAAGCTGAAGGTCGGCGT
>JAABQN010000211.1 GCA_011391455.1 Nitrospiraceae bacterium | reverse complement strand
GCGCTTGCGCCGCCTCAATCGCTTCCTGCTGGCGCTGCTTGCTACTTCCACCAAGCAGAATCACGAGCCGGTTTCCATCCTTACCGAAATAGACCCGGTAACCTGGGCCAAAGTCGATTTTGCGCTCCGAGGAGCCTGGCCGACATTGACCTTTCTGCTACGGCGAACGATCCGCGACCATCTGCGTCGTTCTCGGCCCGAAAAAATCCTCAATGTATTCCAGCGAATACACCTCCGGTTTTTCCGGGCCTGCGGCCTCGCATCTGGCCGCACCTCTTCCGCCTCGTCACGAACGACAATGCCGGACAGGCTCCTAGACGCCTCCTCCCGCTCCTTTGACATTCGACCAATTGCCCCCTGCCAATTGATAGAGCGCCGCGGTCACCTTCGCAGCCGCTGGGGCATTGAGTCCTTCAAACCAGGCAGCAAAGGGTGAGCGCACGTGCGAGTCGAGATACTCGAGTACCTGAATTTCGGCTGGCATAATGGTAACGCATACGTTACCACTACTCCTTTCTGATTGGCAATCGAGATCGGACGAGCCGATGGCAAGGGGCGAGAAAGGTGGACGTGCGGGCGAAGAGGGCGGAGCTGGTCTGTGCGGTGGTGAGCGAGACGTGCGCGAATGGTGGGACGAGCGAGACGTGGGGGGCTGGTTCGGCCATCGTACCAAATAAACCAAACAAACCAGAGAAACCAGATGAACCAGCCTTTAGGTCAGCCTATAGTGCCCGGACTTTTGGGTGCCGTTGCGTTGGACGAGCCCTGCTTCTAGGAGCGGATTCAACAGATCCATGGCTCCCTGTTTGGAGACCCGCAGGCTCTCGCGAATTTCCTTGGGTGTCATCGATCGACGGTTCTTGAGCAGCTGCAGCAACTGCTCCTGCCGTGGACGCAAGATGACCTTCTTCGGTGCGGCACTGGCTCCGAGGCGCTGTGTGCGCGTCCAGACTCGATCGAGGGTGACATGGAGGGCGCGAGCGGAGTACTGGAGCCATTCTGTGAGGTCGCTTCCCTGTTTGCGCACGTTCGCCAATGCCGCATAGTAGGCGGGTCGATCCTCCCAGTACACTTCGTCCACTGAAAAAATATGATGCGTATCGAATCCCCGGCGATAGAGCTCCCAGAGTGCCAACGCTCGCCCTGTGCGCCCGTTGCCGTCTGCGAATGGATGGATGTCCTCGAATTGATAATGGAGAACGGCTGAGGAGATCACCGGCGACCACTCGTGGGATTGTTCGTTCCACCATGCCAGGAACTCCGCCATCAATCCACGCACCAACTGCGGTGCCGGCGGTGTGTACCGGCCTACATAGACCTGGATGTCTCGATACCGGCCCGCGTCGCCTTGGTCCATGACTTCTGCGGCGAGTATCTTGTGGAGGGTGAATACCTCCCGATGGGTGATCTGTTTCTTGTTGGCATGGCGCTCAATATAGCGAAGCCCGGCGAGATAATTCAGCACTTCCCGTTGTGCGCGAAGGGGTTCGGCAGGCAGTCCATGCCCTTCCTCGATGAGCCGGACCTGCTCCAGCGTTAAGGGATTGCCTTCTATCGCCGTGGAACTGTGGGTGTTTCGCACTCGTGCGTCGCGTTGGAGGCTCGGCATCCAGGGAACCTGGACAGTGGCTGCGAGAATTCTTTCGCGTAACACGGCGATCGCTTCGAGTTCGCCGATGAGACGAGCGGAGACGGTAAATTGTGGCTGATACGGCATGGTGCACAGGGTAAACGATAGGTCAAGTATGAGTCAAGTTATGGGTCAACCGCGGACCAGGGGGAGCGTCCTCTTGGGGTGTATCGCTTATGGGTCATGGCTGGAGCTGAAGAGTCGAGCGCAGGCGGAGAGAGAAAACCGGGGCATTCATTGTCCGCATGTGGAGTAAGAAGCGTGGGCGAAGAGAGTTAGGGAAGTGGCCAGGCTCTCCTTCACTGCGCGCATCGTTTCTTTGACGCGAGAGAGCGCGACAGGCGGGCGCCCGTCTCGCTTGGTGTTTCAGCGGTTTCGTCACGAACTTCCGTGAATAATGTCGGGTGAAAGGTTCCTCACTGTCCTAAGCAGGACTAAGCAGGGCACTTCCCACCATCATTTCACACCGGTATGGTCAGCGCGGTGCTGAGCCGCACCGGCAGAAAGGACGGGGCATGAAGAAGGAGTTGCTCACGGTGAAGGAATTGGCGGCGGAAGGCTTGACCCAGGTTGGAACCGTGACCAAATCCGTGACCACGGAAACCACGGAGGTCGAGGATTCTGAGGATGTCCAGAAGATATTGAAAAATGTGGTGAGCCGGCCGGGGCTCGAACCCGGGACCCTCGCCTTAAAAGGGCGATGCTCTACCAACTGAGCTACCGGCTCACCGAGCGGAAAGCGAGGATTCTACCACTGACGACCAGTCGCTGCCTAGGAGGCAGCACAAGAAGACCTTAATTGGTCTATCTGGTCTATTCGGTCTATCTCGTCTGTCTGGTTGAACGAAACTAACCCGACAGAGCAATAAACTAGACATGCCGAAAAGACCAGATAGACCGAATAGACCAGACAGACCAGATAGACCTGATCCCGGATAGCATCTATCGCTTGCCGCGCGGGCGGGCGATCTTGAGTGGGTTGCGAAGAATAATGGTTTCATGACGTTTTGATCCGGTTGAGATCATATCGATGGGACATTCGGAGATCTCCTCAAGGTATTGGAGATAGCGCTTGGCTTCTGCGGGGAGCTGTTTATATGTGGTCGCGCCGGTGGTCGCGCCGGACCAGCCCTTGAACGTCTTGTACAGGGGCTCGCAGTCGGTCAGCGTTTGGAGGTCGGACGGCATGTCCCGATAGAGTTTTCCCTGATAGCGATACCCGGTACAGACTTTGAGCTCCTTGCAGCCGTCGAGCACGTCCAGCTTTGTGACAGCCAGCGATGCAAGCCCGTTCACTTTAGTGGCATAGCGCACCAGGACACCGTCGAACCAGCCGCAGCGGCGTGCGCGCCCTGTCGTCGATCCGAATTCTTTGCCTCGTGCTTGGAGCCCCTCTCCCACCGTATCGGTCAATTCCGTGGGGAAAGGCCCGCTGCCGACACGCGTGGTGTAGGCCTTGGCGACCCCGAGGACCGCGTCAATCTTCGTCGGCCCTACACCGGTTCCCGTTGAAGCGCCGCCGGCCGTTGAACTAGAGGAGGTGACGTAGGGATAGGTGCCGAAGTCCACATCCAGGTGTGTCCCCTGCGCCCCTTCGAATAACACAGTCTTCCCTCCCTCGATCATCTTATTGACGAGCATGGCGGTATCGGCAATATGGCTCTTCAGCCGATCGGCATAGACCATATACTGCCGGAATACCTTGTCGACATCGAAACGCTCCAGCTTGTACAGTTGCTCGAGAAACCAATTGATCTCAACCACGTTCTCTTCGAGTTTGGTTCGAAAGGCCTTCGGATTGAGCAGATCCCCCATTCGGATACCGATCCGCGACATCTTATCGGCATAGGACGGGCCAATCCCACGCCCGGTCGTTCCGATCCGGCGAGAGCCCTTGGACTGTTCAGCCGCTTTGTCGATGGCCTTGTGGTACGGCAGGATGAGATGGGCGCGCTGACTGACGATAAAATTCTTTCCGATCTTTACGCCTTGGGTCTGAAGATGGTCCAGCTCTTCGATCAGCGAGGCTGGATCCACGACGACCCCGTTTCCGATCACACAGAGCGTCCCGCGATAGAGGATGCCTGAGGGGATGAGGTGAAACACAAAGGTGCCCCGCTCATTGATCACGGTATGTCCTGCGTTGGACCCTCCCTGGTAGCGAACCACCGCATCGACGTCGCGGGCCAAGATATCCACGATCTTGCCCTTGCCTTCATCGCCCCACTGCGCCCCGATCACCACAAGATTTGCCATCGCCTGACTTGCTCCCAAAAAAAGAGCCCTGGCTGGACTCATGGCCAGGGCAGGAGCGGTATGGTAGGGACGCCTCTAGTGATTGTCAAGAAGGGTGAAGAGGGGATGTAGATAGCACATCATCTGTCCGGTTTTTGTAGCACGTGATCTGTCCGGTTTAGGGTGGGCCC
>JAABQN010000210.1 GCA_011391455.1 Nitrospiraceae bacterium | reverse complement strand
CATGAACACTTCTGCTACAATCACCGATCCGCTGCTACGACGAGCCTTCGGCTGGCGGGCTCGCCCCTCGGACCTTCAACGTACTGCACGAGTACGCTTCAGGTCCTCAGGACTCCGCGCGCCAGTCTCGCGACGCGGCTCAGCGATTTCGCGACGAACTGTCATGAATAATGCGGGCTAGTGAGGCCTCGCGGTCTGTCAGATAAAGTCTGCTCCGTTGGGGATATTCTCGCGGCTCTTGAATGCGACCAAGAAGGAAAATACCCATGAGACTTCGCGCTGCCCTTCTCTTCACGGTGACCGTATGTGCTGTTGGTCAGACTCCGCCGGCGTGGGCTGAGTCTCCAACGGTTCCCGCACAGCCTGCAATGGACCAGGCCATAGAGCAGTATATTCGGTCGCACCCTGAGGTCATTGAGCAAGCGTTGCAGTCCCTAGAGGGTAAGCGTCAGAGGGGTGAAAAGTTGCGGATCAGGCAGGCCATTGCGGCACACCAAGAGGAGTTGCTGCGAGACCCTGCTTCTCCCGTCAGTGGCAATTTGAACGGAGATGTGACTGTCATTGAGTTTTTCGACTATCGCTGTGGATACTGCAAGCGCGTCGCGAGTGCCGTAACGCAATTACAAAAGGACGAACCAGGGATACGGGTGGTGTACAAAGACTTCCCCATTTTGGGCGAGGTATCGGTCTTTGGGGCCCGCGCCGCGTTAGCCGCTAGGGCGCAAGGCAAACACCAGGCGTTTCACGAGGCGATGCTGGCATCGGAAAGTGAGCTGACCCAGGAAGAAGTCCTCGCCATCGCTCAGCGGGTTGGATTGGACGTCAAGAAGCTCGAGATAGACTTGAATGCGCCGGAGTGGCAACCCGCGATCGATCGCAACTATGCTCTGGCTAAACTTCTCGGTATTTCCGGAACGCCGGGGTTTGTCGTAGGCAGCGAAGTGTATCCAGGCGCGCTAGAACTGGCCGGCCTCAAGGCTCTTGTGGCCAAGGCGCGAACGAAACGGTAGCGCCTCCGGCGCCGTGTTCAGCTCGAAGCGCCTGTCGCGCCAGGAAACGATTGCATAGCGAGCAATCGGAACTCCGGAATGTGATTGGGACGTGGAATGAATGCCAGTTCCACAACGGCCATTTCGCCACGTTCGCTGGTCGCCATGATTTTTATCGTATATCGGTCTACAGGAATTGGGCGATTTATATCCTCCGGCAGCGACGTGACGCGAAGTAACGAAGATCCTTCCGGACTTACAAATAAGCTGAATACATCGACAAACATGGCATCCAGGAACTGTGGATCTTTCGTGGGATGAACATTAAAGTTCGTTGATCCAACCTGGTCATGCCTCAGTTTGAGATGACTGCCGATGGCATGGAAGTTCTGCGGCTTCTTCTCCAAAGACGTCAGTTTCACTCCTACATTTCTAAAGGTCACATCGGCGCTGTTGATCAATGCGATACGGTAGGTATACAGCCTTCCGCTGATGGGCGCTGCCTGTGACCGATCGATGTGTGAATCTGCCTGCACCCAGGGTTCTCCTTCACGAATTATCACGGACAATTTCCCGCTCCTCAAATTCTGTCGAAAATATAGATGAGCCGCCCATAGACAGAAACCCACAAATCCGATCCAAAATACCCATGTGTCTGTGTATTTGTCGGCGAGCCATGGTGGGACATCCTCGATGCCGAAATATAGGAACCAGGCCTCCACATTCGATCTGGCTTGTCGAGGGGTGACTGTCGAAAGCAACATGAGCAACCCAAGCCCTAAACTTGGGAGGGATTTAAGGACCCATTTCCAATACAGGCTCATTCCGCACTCCCTTAGCAGGTTGCGGGAAAACTCTGTTTATACATAAGACACCACTGAAATCTCACAGAATGGCGCTGATGCCATAATAGCTCAGGATGCTCAAAAAGGCCGCGGTTCTCACCCTCCCAACCCCGGCGCGCCAAGACGCGCCGCTCCGCAGGCAAGGCCGCAGCCAACTACCATTTGCCAAGGGGTGGGTGGGATGACCCCAACTGCGCACGTCGAACGAGCACATCCCTATCGTGCGCGTTCCGCGAGCAAGGGGATCGTCCCAGCTACCCCGGTCTCTTTTTCAGCATCCTGTTAGATTGTTTCAAGAGTAGGCGGTTTCTATCGGGGTGGCAAGTCAGACAAAATCGGCGAGCAAATCTCTCAAGCAGGGACTGAAAGAGGCCAAAGCCTGGAAATTCTATTCTTTCAAAGATGTATTCGGTGAGGAACAGCGTCAGATCCCATCAGAGACATCCGGAATTCAAAATGTCCCTATTCCTCCGTCCACGAGGGCAACAACCACAGAAGGCGAGTCAGCGTTGCCGATTCGAGTTCCGGCAACTCTTTGAACGCGAGACCGAAAACGGAATCCCTCTCCCAGCAGACCACTGCGCCGGAGACATACACGGGGGCATGTTGATCGGGCCGAATATGAATTTCTATGGGGATATTGGAAGGAATATGAATGGCGCTTGTCAACCGACAGCCTTCGAGGGATAAGTCGGTTACAACACCGTCCTCGACATGCATACCGTCAATGGAGAAGATACTTTTGAAACGGACAGGAAAACGTTGGTGCTTGCGGAGTTCCATTATTGTGGATGCCATGGCCCCTCCTCGGTTCGCTCGGATTTAGGTAAACGGAAACGGTTGTCTAATACGGGATTCCATCTTGATCAATGTTTCCCTCTCGCCTGGCTTCGAAGCAAATTCGCAACGGAATCATGAATAATCCTGGCTAAACGAATATCACGCAAGCCATGTGCCCCACCTGACATGCGCATGGTTTCTGCCGCAGTCTGAGGTATTTCCTAGGGTTGCACCCCCGCACAAGCTCCTATAGGAGGACGGAACGTGGTTACGTGGAACGAAAACGATTCAGTACTAAGACAAATTTGCCCGCCGTTCCGGCAGGGATCGGCGAGACAGATGGGCCAAGGCAGTGGAATGCTGAGATGGTGGGGCCTGGTAGGTGCTCCAGCTCCTCCCGGCGCGACCCTCACAGGCTCGGAGAAATCTCGTCTGGTCCCTGTGACAACAGGAAATTCAGAATATCCCCATTTTCTTGCTCCCTCACCTCTCTGTTTCGATCTCTCGATTTTCTCCGGCTTTCAGCGTATCTTCTTGAAGGCATCATAAAGCGATGTCTTGGACAGCTCAGCAAAGAGGTGGAGCGATGAGGTCCAATAAATCCATACTCGATGTACAGGCCAGGTTGCCACTGATCCGTCTGCTCAATCTCAAGGGGTATAGCAGGGTACTGCCTGCAACCTTGGAAGAGCAGCTGGCGTCCACTGGCAACGCGGACGATCACCTCGCGGCGGCCAAGGTGTATCAGAACAAGGCGCAAGAGTTGGAGGCCGAAGCCGTCGAATTCGAGACTGCAGTATCAAAGATCAGGCCCTACGAAGACACCAAGGGGTTTCGGCGGGGAGCATTAATGACCGCAGTGCAAGAAAAGCGGTATCGTGCGAAGCAGATGCAAGAGCTTTATGCCGCACATCTCGGAAAAGCGCAGAAACTGCATGGAGCAGTACAATCTGAACGATGAACTTTGAAAGTGAGGGTTGTGCCTCTCCATTGAAGGGCCGCACCGACGATCCGATGGCGCCAATCAAAGGCAAAAAGTCCATACTCATGCCAGACCCCATTTCAGGCATGAGTAAGTCTGAGTGGGCTGGAGTAGGGTGGTGAAAACGCCTTCCTGAACCGTGTCGGTGGAGACCGTTGTGCGAATGACCGGTTGAACTGAGCCAAGGTCACATATCTGAAAGCACGAAGGCCACCTTTTCAGGTGGCCTTCGTGTTTACCCCCTCCCATTTAGCGGAGTGGGAGATGCATCCTGCAAGAGTAGTGGGAGTGGTTCCAACTGCGCGCATGGACCGAGCACATTCTGATCGTGCGCGGTCTGCGAGCAAGGGGAGCATTTGCCCTGCTCTCTTACCCTAAGTGGGGGAGATGATAAACACTGGTTTTTGCCGAAAACAAAGAGGCCACCGTTTCCGGTGGCCTCTTCCTTATTCCCCCTCAATTGCTGGCA
>JAABQN010000023.1 GCA_011391455.1 Nitrospiraceae bacterium | reverse complement strand
TCACGGTCTCTCCACCGTAGGCCTTGACCCCAAGATACTGCGGATTGCTATCGCGCCCGTTTCTAGTTGATCCGCCGCCTTTATTTGTTGCCATGACTGATCCTCGTTAGGCCGTTTCGATACCGGTAATGCGCAATTTGGTAAAGCCCTGGCGATGGCCATTGGTCCGCCGATAATTTTTGCGCCGTTGCTTCTTGAAGATGGTGATGGAACGGGTCCGGCCCTGATTAATGATTTCGGCTTTGACGGTGGCCCCCTTGACCAACGGTTGTCCGATTTCTAGACCTTTGTCACCGTGGACCAGCCGAACCTGGTCGAGTTCGATCGTTCCTCCGACCTCGCCAGGGAGGGACTCCACAAGGACTAATGAGCCGGTTTCAACCCGGTATTGCTTGCCGCCTGTCTCAATAATTGCGTACATAAACCCCTGTCTCCGTTACAGAAGTTGACTTTGTAACATAGGGGTTCGAATCCTGTCAAGGTAAAGGCCTGTGTTTCCTAAGATAATACCGTAGAGGGTCTGCCGACGAGCCTTGCCCCCTCCTTCGGGCTAGCCTATTCGTGGGCTATCCTGCTCTGGAATCTGGGCGTATGCTGTTTTTCTGATGTCGAACCATTTCATGGATTGGAGATGATGATGGCCGTTAGACGGAAGCCTCATTCCACCAAGCTAAAAGGCATTCAATTTGTACTCCGTCCCTATCGTCGTATACCAATCAGGCATGCGCTCTATTACCTCAGCCCAGACTACGTGGGGAAGGGCCTCGTGACCAACCTGTCTCAATCCGGGATACGCATTCAAGGCGAGCATGCGGTCGAACCAGGCCTTAGCTTGGCGTTGCGCCTCACACTTTCAGTCAATGGTCCGACCATAGAAGTTGAACGAGCAACGGTTCGGTGGGTGAATGGGTATGATTTCGGCATGGAGTTTGATCAGCTCAGTCCATTAGCCACGAAGCACATTACCCATGCCGTGAGCCAGAAGATTCGAGCCCCTCAAATGCCCGCTTGAACGGCCGCTCTGTAGTTTACTCTTGCCTGTGGGCCATGCCCCGCCCGTTTGCTTGACGCTTCTTCCAGCCCGCTGCTATATTCCGATTTCATCGCTCGATCGTTCATAGCCTGTCTTCGTTGTCTATGCTTGAGCCACAAGGGAAAATTTGGATGGATGGGTCGTTCGTCAATTGGGCGGACGCGCATGTCCACGTGATGACCCATTCGCTGCATTATGGACTGGGTGCGTTCGAGGGGCTTCGCTGTTATAAGGGAAAGTCCGGTTCAGCGATTTTTCGGCTACAAGAGCATGTCGATCGGTTGTTCGATTCCGCCCATATCGGCATGATGCAGATGCCCTTCGACAAGAAGCAGGTGGCTGCGGCCATTGTGGAGACCGTCAGGGTCAACAAGTTGGAGTCCTGCTATATTCGCCCGCTCGTCTATATCGGGCATGGAGCGATGGGGGTCTATCCCGGCGACAATCCGATCAAGCTGGCCATCGCGGCCTGGACCTGGGGCGCCTACCTCGGGGACGATGCGATTGCGAATGGAATGCGGGCCCGTGTGTCGTCATTTACTCGTCATCACGTCAATGTCTCGATGGCGAGGGGGAAAATTTCCGGCTACTACGTGAACTCAATACTCGCGAAGCGGGAAGCGAAAGCGGACGGGTACGATGAAGCTATTTTGCTCGATACCGAAGGGTATGTGTCAGAGGGGACGGGGGAGAATATCTTCATTGTGCGTAAAGGGCAGATCAAGACCACGCCGCTCACCTCGATCCTCGACGGCATCACCAGAAGCTCCGTCATCGAATTGGCACGGGAGCGGCGTATCCCTGTGGTGGAGGAGCGCTTCACACGCGATGATATGTATATCGCGGATGAAGTATTCGTGACCGGGACCGCTGCCGAGCTGACGCCGGTGCGGGAGATCGACAATCGCCGGATTGGAACCGGCACACCAGGTCCGATTACGCAAGCTTTGCAGAAGGCCTACTTTTCCATCGTGCGTGGGGAGGATCCTTCCCGCGAGGCGTGGCTCACCAGAATCTAGTAAGACGCTGAGTCGCGGTTAGCTCTTACCTTCTCACTTCCCATCGGCATTTTTGGCAGCTGTGAGAACAGACTGGTTTGTCTGGTTCATTTGGTCTATTTGGTTCATCTGGTTAGCTTCGTTCAACTAAACAGACCAAACAAACCAAATAAACAAAACAGGATGGCAGACTTTTTCAGTGTCCTTCTAGTGTTTGCCGGAGGAAGCGTCGTCTGGCTTGTGGGTTTCAGCGGCCGGGGCTGCCGGTGTCGTGGCTGGTGTTTCGGGAGCGGGCTGAGAAGTCTCTTTCTTATTGAGATCGATGACCGTGGAAGAAAACGCTCGTTCTTTAGCGAGGATAGCAAGGCCGAGCGAGGTCAGCATGAAGATGGTTGCAACGGCGACCGTGAATTTGCTCAGAAAGTTGGCGGGGCCTCGGCTACCAAAGACGGTTTGGCTGGAGCCGCCGAAAGATGCGCCGATCTCGGCGCCCTTTCCTGATTGCAAGAGGATTGCGCCGACCATGAGGAAACAGACCATGACGTGAATGATGATGAGGAAGATATACATGGCACTCCGATCAGTTAGGCTCGCTGTGTCTGTGCAAGATCGATGATTGTAGCAAACGAATCGGGATTGAGACAAGCCCCACCGACTAAAGCTCCGTCGATCGCATCTGAGACAAGAAGCGACTCAATATTCTTAGGTGTGACGCTACCGCCGTAAAGGATTCTGATGGCCGAGGCCGTTTGGCTATCCCAGCCGGTCTCAATCAGTAAGCGGATTGAGCGGTGCGCAGTCACGGCCTGCTCGGTCGTGGCGGCTCGTCCCGTTCCGATAGCCCAGACCGGTTCGTAGGCGATTGTCACGGTCGCCAGATCCTGCGCGGTCAAACCTGCCAGGCTGCTTTTCAGTTGAGCTGTGACGACCGATTCCGTTCGGTTCGTCTCACGCTCCGTCAGGGATTCTCCTACACATAAGATCGGGGAGAGCCCGTGCCGCAGCGATGCCCGGATCTTCTTCTGAAGATCCTCATCGCGCTCGCCGAAGTGCGCACGACGTTCAGAGTGGCCGACGATCACATAACGGCAACCCAGTTCGCGCAACATCGGAGCGGACACTTCCCCGGTGAAGGCCCCCTGCTCCTCCCAATGGACATCCTGCGCGCCGAGGTTAATCCAGGATGAGGGGCCTAAGGTTCGGTGGGCCGTTTCGAGGGCCGTAAAGGGCGGCGCAATGACCACGTCGGCATGAGGCGATGCGGATACTCGTTCGCAGAGGTCGCGAATGAAAGCTGCGGCCTCCGAAGCCGTCTTGTTCATCTTCCAATTACCGACGATGAGGGGTTTGCGCAAGGTATCTCGATGTCTGAAGGTGGTAGAGGATATGCGCCAACGGCGAGGCGATTCCTAGACTCGATCCGGGAGGGCGGTCAAGCCCGGGAGTTGTTTGCCTTCCAGCAATTCCAGCGCGGCGCCGCCGCCGGTCGAGATAAACGACATATTTTCCGATTCGCCGGCTCGATGCACAGCCAGCGCTGTTTCACCTCCGCCGACGATCGTTAGGGCGTAGGCATCCGCAACCGCATGAGCCATCGCGAGCGTCCCCCGCGCGTAGGCATCGATTTCGAATACGCCCATCGGACCGTTCCACAGAATCGTTTTCGCATTCTGGACTGCTTCGTTGAAGAGCTTGACGGAGGCTGGGCCAATGTCGAGCGCATACCATTCTTTGGGAATCTCCTGGACCGGAACGATCTTCGATTCCGCCCCAGGTTCGCGGCTGGCCGCGACGACACAATCGACCGGCAGGTAGAATTTCACGCCACGGGAAAGGGCATGGTCCTCTATGCCTTTCGCAAAATCCAACATGTCGTTTTCGACCAGGGAGTTGCCGATTTCCAACCCTTTCGCCTTTAAGAAGGTAAAGGCCATACCGCCACCGATAATGACCTTGTCGACGCGCTTGCCCAAATTCTCGATGACGCCGATCTTCCCGGACACTTTTGCCCCGCCGAGAATGGCGACAAAGGGCCGAACGGGGTTTTCGACCGCGCCTTCGAGGTATTCGATCTCTTTCTTGAGGAGGAAGCCGGCAGCCGAGGCGGGAATGAACTTGGTGATGCCGACGGTGGAGGCATGAGCCCGATGTGCGGCGCCGAACGCGTCGTTGATATAGACATCACCGAGAGATGCCAACGCTTTCGAAAAATCGTCGTCGTTTATCTCTTCCCCTTTGTGGAATCGGAGGTTTTCAAGGAGCAAGACGTCTCCCGGCTTCATCTGTGCGACAAGCTTTTCCACCGCCGGGCCGATGCAATCCGGTGCAAACTGAATATCTTTTCCCATGAGCCGTCCCAGGCGTTTTGCCACCGGGGCTAGGCTGTATTTTGGGTCGTATTTTCCATTGGGGCGGCCGAGGTGCGAACAGAGGATCACCTTGGCACCGTCGTCGACGACGCGATTGATGGTCGGCAGGGTCGATCGAATGCGGGTGTCGTCGGTGATTTGGTGCGAATCGTCCAATGGGACGTTGAAGTCGGCTCGGATGATGACGCGCTTGTCTCGGAGCACGACATCGTCAATCGTTTGTTTACGGAGATTCATTGCGGCTCCGTCAGGTTGGTTTCCCTGGAATAGGAGTCAACGAGAAACAGAATCGGGCTGAGTCAGGCATCGCCTGAGCGGCACTCTAGCGCCCTTTCGCTCCTGCCGCGATCACCTTGATGAGGTCTCGGACTCGGCATGAATAGCCCCATTCGTTGTCGTACCAGGCCGTCACCTTGACCATGCGTTTGTCGATGGCCATTGTGAGCGGGGCATCGAATGTGGCCGAATGTGAGTCGCCTTTTTGATCGATCGAGACGATCGGGTCTTCAGAATAGAGCAGAATATTTTTCATCGGGCCATTCGCCGCTTTCTTGAAGGCAGCATTGACGGAGGCAACGTCACAATCCTTTTCCGTTTCGACGGTCAAATCCACCAGCGAGACGTTCGGTGTGGGAACGCGGATGGCGAGGCCGTCGATCTTGCCCTTGAGTTGTGGTAGTACCAGGTGCAGCGCTTTTGCCGCGCCGGTACTGGTTGGGATCATCGACATGCCTGCCGCGCGCCCTCGACGCAAGTCTTTGTGTGGCAGATCGAGCAACTGCTGGTCGTTGGTATAGGAATGGATCGTGGTCATGACGCCGTGCTTGATGCCGAAATTATCCAACAGCACTTTTGCGACGGGAGCGAGACAATTGGTCGTGCAAGAGGCGTTGGAGATGATGTGGTGCGTTTTCGGATCGTAGGCCGCGTCGTTGACGCCCAGGACGATGGTGACATCCGGATCCTTCGCCGGCGCGGAAATAATGACGTGTTTAGCTCCGGCAGTGATGTGCTTTCCCGCGCCCTCGCGATCGGTAAAGCGCCCTGTCGATTCGATGACGATGTCGACATCCAACTCCTTCCAGGGAAGGTCTTTGGGATCCTTGATCGCGAGCACCTTGATGGGCTTGCCGTCGATAAGGATCTGATCGCCTTGGGCCTCGACGTTCCCCTGTAAAGTTCCGTGTACCGAGTCGTACTTTAAGAGATAGGCGAGTGTTTTCGCATCTGTGAGGTCGTTTACTGCGACAATGTGGAGGTCGGGATCGCCGAGAGACGCCCGCAGGACATTTCGTCCGATCCGTCCAAATCCATTAATACCGATCCGAATAGCCATGACGAGTAATTCCTCAAGAAGAAAGAGACCGGTTGAATCTACCGGTCTGAGTGAGGCCGATAGTATCGGCGCTCCTGGGCCTTGTCAAGCCATTCCAATGTAGTAATTCTGTGCAGGCTCAGAAGCAAATCACTATCGCAAGAAGCGTAGATAACGACACAGTTGGTGCGAAGATCGAGAACCTGTCCCTTGCGTCTCTGTTGCCTGGTTCGTTAGAGTTTGCCGATTCTTTCGTGAGACGTTTTCTCGTGAGGCAGCGGTGAATCTCTTCAAACAGACCACGCAGGTGTTGGAGTGGCCGAGACTGCTCGATGCCCTTGCCGGGCACGCCAGATCGACGATGGGGGCGGCGCGTTGTCGTACTCTCGAATTGGCGTCCAGCCTCCACGACTCACGGCAGCGGCAACAGGAAACGACGGAGATGGGACAGCTGCAAGCCTCCGGTGAGGCGCTGCCGGTCTTGGCATTTCCGGACATTCAGGATCCGCTTGTTCGGGCGAAGAAAGGGGCGGTGTTGGAGGTCCACGAACTCCGGGATTGCGCGCTGGTGCTGGAATTGCTTGAAGAGAGTAGACGTTTCATGGGACGGCATCAACAGGACGCGCTCGCGTTGGCCTCCGCCGCATACCCTCTATTGTTGGTCGGTGAACTGCGGCCTGTGAGAACTGCGCTGGATGTGGCGATCCATCCTGACGGCTCGATCAAGGAGTCTGCAACACCGGAGTTGCGGCGCCTGACTCATCAGGCCCATGCGCTCAAACAGCAGATGCGCGATCAAGTAAGTCAGATGCTGCATTCGCGTCGCTATGAGGAAATTTTACAAGAACAGTATTTTGCCCAGCGAGAAGGACGGTATGTCATTCCGGTGAAAGCCGACATGCGCGGAAGAGTTCCGGGGATCGTTCATGATGTGTCAGCCAGTGGCGCGACAGTGTTTATCGAACCGCGTGAGCTGGTCGAACTGAACAATTCCATCAAAGTGGCGGATCTGGAGATCGAACGGGAAGTGCGGCGCATCCTCCGTGAGTTGTCTTCTCTCATTGCCGAACAGTCCGAGGTCGTTCTGGCGGGGCTCGAAGTCCTGGCCGTGCTTGACGGTATTTCGGCGCGGGCATCGTTTGGCCGTCAATTAAAGGCGCAGCCAGTCGATCTCAACGCAGACGGGCGCGTGAGACTGTTACGGGCCAGGCACCCCTTGCTCGTATTGTCGAAAGGGCAGGTTGTCGCTAACGATATTCTCCTGGATGAATCGATTCATGTGCTCGTCATTTCCGGTCCCAATACCGGCGGGAAGACTGTGACCCTCAAGATCGTCGGGCTCTTTGCTTTGATGGTCCGGGCCGGATTGCATTTGCCCTGTGATGCAGAGTCCCAAATGGCGATCTTTCCCGACGTCTATGCCGATATCGGCGACGCCCAAGACCTGGCCCGCGATCTGTCCAGCTTTTCGGCGCACATGACTCAAATGATTCAATTGCTCGATGAAGCGGATCGTCAGCGTAACAGCGATCTCAATGCCGTCCTGCGCCAATGGCTGGTCCTCCTTGATGAACCTGTGACCTCGACTGATCCGACAGAAGGGGCAGCCTTGGCTGAAGCGTTGCTCTGTCGGCTGGCCACGCTGGGGATGAAAGTCGTTGCGACGACGCACTACGGATCGCTGAAGGCCTTGGCTCATACGATGCCAGGTTTTGCGAACGCTTCGGTCGAATTCGACGTGGCTACGCTCTCGCCGACCTATCGGCTTTTCATGGGAGTGCCAGGTGGATCGTCCGCACTGGAGATTGCCGGTCGACTAGGCATGGACCGGGCCTTGCTGGATGAGGCGAGACAGAAACTCCATAAAGACGACCGGGTCATGGAAACGATGCTGCACGATTTACAACGTACACAGCGGCAGTTGGCCGACGATCTGGCCCGCGCTGTTGAGGCCAGAGGTGAAGCGGAACAGGCCGAGCAACGCGCGAAGGCACAGTTGGCTCACCTGGAAGACACAGAACGTGAAGCGCAGAAGGGCTTTAAGCGAAAACTCAGTGAACAGTTCAGTCGGGCACGGGCAGAAGTGCAAGCCACGGTGGATACCGTCAAGGGCGAGCAGAAATTGATCAAAGCCAAAGCGGCGAAGCAACGATTGTTCGAGCTTGAGGCGCAGACGAGAGCCGAATTGACTCCGACCGACACGCCGATTCCGCTTGAGCAGTTGGGGGTGGGGGATCAGGTCGAGATCGGCGGGCTCGGCATGATTGGCATACTCCTCGAACCGCCACAAGGGAAGAAACGTGTGAGGGTGAAGGTGGGGGCGGGGGAAGTGCTGGCCACAGTGGCGAATCTCGTTGGTCTTGCACGAGGGGGGGCAGTACCGCTGCCAGTCTCATCCAGTCCTCATCGGGCTTCTTCAGGCGGCGGGCTGAGGCTCGATGAACAGACGGTCGTGGATGTTCGTGGGAAGGCGGCGGACGAGGCGTTGGATGACGTGGTTGCGGCGCTGGATCGCGCCACTGTGGCCGGTGCGCCGTTTCTGCGCATCATTCATGGCCATGGCACGGGGAAACTCAAAGCGTCGTTGCGAGTCTACTTGAAGGACTCGCCCTACGTGGCGGAGTTCCGCGCGGGAGACCGGGCAGAAGGCGGGGATGGCGTGACGATTGTGAAGTTAGGCTAGGGGGTGACCAGATGTCCTTCTTGCTCGCGGAACAGAGGAGAGGATGGAGCCTGATGATCTTCTGTGCTCGCGCAACGCGCGGCCTCAGAAGGCCCTCGTTGGACGCGCGCAGTGGAAGATCATTCAGCCCCCATCCCTGAAGAAAGAACGAGCAAGCTTGGAGGGATCATCTGTAGCCTCGTTCGACGACCGCACGTAGGCCAACATGAGTGCCCTTCCCAGAGGGGAGAAGCAAGCGAGCTTGGAAGGATCAATTAGATGGATGGTGGTTGTTCGGCAGGCACAAGAAGACCAACATGGCACACGATACATTTTTCTCGCCGTTATTAATTCCTATTGCCGTAAAAGATCGAAGCATAACCAATGAACGAGTCGCTCTTAATTCTCTTTCGTGCGATGACCGTCCTTTCGGTCGCCCTGTTAGTGGTTGGGATGGTGAGGCCGGAATGGATACGCTTCGGACAAAAGCGGCCTGGCCGTCCAACGATCATTGCCGTCGCATTAAGCCTATTGGTCATCGGTCTTTCCGGCGCAGGCGCGATTCAACCTGCTGGAAAGAATAATGCTGAAGTTGTGAAGCCAGGCGCAGTACTGAGTGAGGCTGTGTATGCGGTCGGCTATGATGCGCGCCAGTGCGATCCAGGAACAAAATCCGGTACTCCGGGCGTCAGCGATGACGAGCAGACCGCAGCTGGTATCCGCTACATGGTCAAAACGCCGGTGAACTACAATTCACACATTGCCCATCCGTTACTCATGGTCTACGCGCCGGCGCGAACGAATCGATATGAGTCAGAAGACTTTGTGCACCTCACGCAAGAAGCGACGGCGGCAGGGTTTATTGTGGCCTACGCCGATCACCGCACGATGACTCCTAAAACGATCGAGGAGCTTACTGAGATACCTGGACTGATCGAACAGAAATGGTGTATCGACAAGAAACGGATTTTTCTCACCGGACATTCCGATGGTGGGACTACGGCCATGGCCATTGCGTTTCTCAATGGCAGCAAACATATTCCAACGGCGATTGCTCCGAGTGCGGCTGGTATTAGGGGTGAGGATTTGAAACCCCATCAATGTCCATACCCGCTTCCTGTGATGATCATGCACAGCAGCCAGGACAACCTGTTCCCAGGGTATGGGAAAGAGGCGATACAGTGGTGGGCGGCCTGCAACGGGTGCGAAGCCACCCCCCCTGTTAAAGACGCGAACGGTTGTGTAACGTATAAGGGGTGCAAGAATAAGGTCGCGACACGCTATTGTGAAGGCACGGGATCACATGCCACATGGCCCGGGAACAACAAGGCAATCATCGAATTTTTCAGAGGCAGCCAAGACCTCCGTTGAACAGTCGTGGTTGGCCTCCGCAGGTCAATGGTACCCATACCTCCACTCTCGAACCGGTTTGTCTCGGCGCCTGGCCGATGCCGTCATCGGTCGTTCCCATGATCAACGCCATGCGCTGAGCTGCACAGGGAGGATGCGATGAACAATCTACTGCGTGCGACATGCTCACACCACGTTGGATGGAGTGTTCTGATCCTACTCGGCTCGTTTGCCGCTGCCGGTTGCGCCCAGCCTGTTCAGACGGTTGATACGGCCTCGTTCGGTCCATCACAAGATCAGCAAGCCATAGTCGGTTACTATCGAGCCGAGGCGATGGTCCTCAAAGAGAAGGCTGCTGCGATAGCCGAGAGTGCTGTTCGATATGAAAAGCTATTCGGCCCTGAGTCGGACTGGGTTAGTGGAGCTCAGCAACTCTCGCAATACTATGCCGTCGCGGCTCAGGATCTGGAACGTCGGGCTGAAGCTTATGAAGAGGCTGCTCGAGGACGGCAGCGGCGCCGTTGACGGGCAAAGCAGTTGTGGACATAGAGAGAGAAATGCCGACCACTACAATACAGGAGGATCTATGAGCCTCTCAGCTTTTTCTCGCACGATCGTGCTTATGACTCCGGTTCTGTTATTCATGTATGGCTGTGGGACAACCGTCGACCAAGGGAAGCGAGGGCTTCGCTGGACCCCATTAACGTCGGGGCTTGAGAAGGAACCACTCAAAGAGGGGTTCTATTGGCATGCGCCGTGGAATAAGGTGTTCGAGTACGATATTCGGTATCAGAGTTTTACGGAAAAGGTCGATGCCTTGACCGCCGACGATCTCTCGGTAACCCTGCATGCGGCAATTACGATGCGCCCGGTTGGGGAGGAAATCTATTTTCTCGCTCAGGAGGTGGGGCACAACTGGTACGCGCAACTCGTGAGGCCGCAGTTCTTGTCGGCGGTGCGAGGGGTCGTTGCCCAATACACGATGGTCACACTTCCTGAACGGAGCAGCGAAATCGGCAACAAGATCGAAGCGGTGATGGTTGAGTCGCTCAAGGGGCGACATTTGGATGTCTACAGTGTGGCCTTGTCCGAAATCGAATTTCCCCAGATGGTCTTGAAATCCATCGAACAGAAGCAAGCGAAGGAACAGGAGAAGGAACAAAAGGAATTTGAAGTGCTGATTGCGCAACGCAATGCGGAGATCGCCAGGATTCAAGCGAAAGGCGAAGGGGATGCGTTACAGATTCGCGCCGAGGGCGAGAGTGAGAGCCTGCGTATTCGCGCCAAGGGCCAGTCCCAGGCGCAGGAGCTCATCACGAAAACCCTCACACCGGAGTATCTCAAATTCAAATTGTACGAGAATCCCAGCACCAAGACGATCATCGTGCCGGACAAGTTGAATGTGCCGATCATCGTGAATCCGGGGGCGGATCAGCCACGCTGAAAGCGGGGCGGGGAGCGGCCAGGTGCCCTTCTTGCTCACAGAACAGAGGAGGGGATGGAGGCTGATGATCTTCTGTGCTCGCGCAACGCGCGGTCGCGGACTCCCCTCGTTGGACGCGCGCAATGGAAGATCAATCAGCCCCCATCCCTAGAGAGAGAACGAGCGAGCTTGGAAGGATCATATAGGTGGATGACGTTCGCTCGATGCGCGCAGTGGGAGTGCAATCATCCGGCTTTCAAGGGAATGGGCATCGGTTAGCCGTCGTTTGAAGCAGGCCGAGCAGGCGAATGTGTGAATATAAAACTTGCTTCTATAGCATTTCCCACGAACGACACGGTCGGACCGGTTCCTAGTTTCTCCAGTGCCCTGTGGCTACTTCGTCGGGAGCATCAAATGTTCATAGGGCAAGCCAGGGAACATGGAGAACGGTTGATTGGGATCAGCAACGTCCAAGGTTCTGGAATAGCCCATCATTTCTCGAACCCTCGGTCCAACAACCATGACGTGCGGGCCTGTCTGTACCCAATGCAGGCGCGTTTCCCTCTGATGCGGATGGTGGTTGGTTGTGCCAGTATCCCCGGCCAGCATGTAGATAAAGCCAATTCTGTCTGGTGGATCTGTGCGTTCGCGTACCGCGTTCATCCAGTCCAGCGCGTTTTGATCGGCGCATAATGGGGTGCCGTCAGGGCTGATCAGACAGGTAAAGCCGTTGCTGCCGGCTTGCAGTTCTCGCGGCTTGCCCTCCTGCATCATAATGATCGATGCCTTGCTCACAATCTGCTCGGTCGCGGCAGTTTTGACCTTCGTGAGGTATGCGGGTTCCGAGGTGGGAACGTCCGCCGTGGGGTATTGGTGTTGCATGTGCGCCATGCAACCGCTGATGAACACAATTGCAACGACACAAACGCTGGATACTAGATATCTCTCCCGAATATTCTTGTGCATAGTATGCCCTCCCGTGGGTGTTTTCCGTGGCCTCTGACCCGTTCCATGCCAATCTTTTGAGACTGTTGTAGCCTGCTCGTGCAGCAGAGCAAGGCAGTTCAGTAATCCGTTGCGAGCACAGAGGCTAGCCAGCTCCCTCGCGTTTCCCCTCCAAGCTTGCTCGTTACCTCTTCGGGAATGGGGCCTGATTGGTCTTCTACTGCGCGCGTTCAACGAGGGGAGTCCGCGACCGCGCGTTGCGCGAGCACAGAAGATCATCAGGCTCCATCCCTCCTCTTTTTCAGCATCCGACTAGAGTTGGTACTTTGCCATGCGATACCGGAGTGTATTGCGGGTGATCTTGAGGAGCCGGCTGGCTTCGGAGATGTTGCCGCCTGTGCGCTGCAACGCTTCCTTTAACAGTTTCTTTTCCATTTCCTGAGCCGAGAGGCCGAAGGCCAGGAGCGATGTCTTCTCGATCTCTCCGTTCGATCCCGCCGATCCAGAGCTTCGCACAGAGGCAGGGAGATGGTCTGGTCGGATCATCTCATCCTTACAAGTAATGGTGAGCCCTTCGACCACGTTGTGCAGCTCCCGTACATTGCCGGGCCAGTCGTGGCATTGCAAGATGGTCAGCGCGGCTGGGGTGATGCCTTTGATGCGACAGCCGTGATCCCGGCGGGCGACCTCTAAGAACGATGTCAGAATTGGCTCGATATCCTCTGGCCGTTCGCGGAGCGGCGGGATGCGCAGTTGGTAGACATTCAGCCGGTAGTAGAGGTCCAGGCGGAACCGCCCTGCTTTGATCTGAGCGGGTAAATCTTCGTTCGTGGCAGCGATCACGCGAATGTCGACATGGATGCTGTGTGTATCGCCCAGCGGATCGACCCGGTGATTCTCCAGGACGCGTAATAGCTTCGCTTGCGCGGAAGGACTCATCTCACCGATTTCGTCGAGAAAGAGTGTGCCGCCCTCCGCTTGTTGGAATCGTCCAGGTTTGGTCTGCTTCGCATCGGTAAAGGCGCCGCGCTGATGTCCGAACAATTCCGATTCGAGGAGCTGTTCTGGAATGCCGGCGCAATTGAGGGCCACGAAGGGGCCTTTGGACCTGAGACCGGCTGCATGGATCCCCTGGGCAAAGAGTTCTTTGCCGGTGCCGCTTTCGCCAGTGATGAGGACGGTCGTCGCATCAGTTTGGGCGACTTCGACTGCCAGATGTTTCAGCAGTTTTATCTGTGGCGACCGGCTGACGATCTGATCGAATGCTGAGAGCTGCTCCGTCCGTACTGGAGGTTCTGGCGCTTCGAAGATGTGGGTCTTGTTGATGGCTGCCTGGAGATCTTTTATCGTGACTGGTTGTGCGAGGTAGTCGGTGGCGCCACGGTGCAATGCTTCGACTGCGGCTTTTGCCGATCCGTCTGTTCCGAGGATGATCACGGAGAGGTTGTGAGCAGCGCGCCTGGCCTGTGACAGGACTACCTGACTCGCAATCCGCCCCTGGCTCTCGTCACAGAGGATGAGTGCCAGGTCTGCTTGGTTTTTCAGGATATGCAGACCCTCTTCGGTTGTCGTAGCAGTAAGGATGGTGGCCTGTCGATCGGCGAGGGCTTGATCGAGCAACAGTTTGGTGTAAGGGTCGGTCGAGATGAGCAGCAGGACCGGAGGGTGCATGGATTCAGGCCTCCCTGCTAAGTGCTGGAAACAGCCTACTCCTCTTCCGGCCAAGAAAAAAGAGGGCAATTAGAAGGTGTTTAAGAGGCTCGGCCTCCGGTCTGTCGTCTGTGGTTCTCCTGTGCAATTCCTACATTACGAAGAAGCCCGCTCAGTTTGGCTCGTTTGAGGGGGCTCTCCTTGAACGTGGTTTTAAAGTTTTCCTCGCCGATTTGAGCCAAGGTGTCGAGGCTGGGAGCGAGGGTCAAGGGGGTGGGGGCAAAGGCTGGTTCATTCGTCGCGTCCGATCGAAGATTAAACGGACAGACGTCCAGGCAATCGTCGCAGCCGAAGATGCGATTGCCCATTTGAGTCGCGAGATCATCAGGGATGACCTCGCGGCCGCCGCGCAGTTCGATGGTCAAGTAAGAGATACAGAGCTTGGCATCGACGACATAGGGTTCGACGATGGCGCCGGTTGGACAGGCCTGGATACAAAGGGTGCAGCTTCCGCACAGATCTGTAGCCGGCTCATCCTCTGTCAGATCGAGGGTCGTCAGAATTTCCCCGAGCAGGAGCCAGGAGCCAGAATCGGCTGAGACGAGATTGGAATGTTTTCCGATCCAGCCGATGCCTGCCTGCTGCGCCCAGGCTTTCTCCATAATCGGGCCTGTATCGGTATAGGCCTTGGTGGTGACACCTGGCACAAGTGCTGCGATCCTCGCTTCGAGTTGCGCGAGCCGCGGGCTCATCACTAAATGGTAATCCTTACCCCAGGCGTAACGGGCAATGCGTCCCATTCCTGGCTGCTCGTTCGCACGATTGTCCGTGTAGTAGTTCATCCCGACCGAGATCATCGATCGGCAGCCTGGCAATACCTGTTGCGGATTGCTTCGGCGAGCTGGGTCACGAGTCATCCAGGCCATCGTGCCGTGGTAGCCGCGCTGGAGCCATTCTGTGAGACGGCTGAATAAGAGACGGGGTAAGGGGGTAGTGGGAGTTGG
>JAABQN010000003.1 GCA_011391455.1 Nitrospiraceae bacterium | reverse complement strand
CCTTTCCAACAGAAGGAGTTAGGGGTATGAAGGTCATTTTACAAGAAACGATGGAGGGGGTCGGACATCTCGGCGACCTGCTCGATGTGAAAGATGGGTACGCACGGAACTTTCTGCTCCCGCGCAAAAAAGCGGTGTTGGCCGACAGTCGCAGCATCAAGGCCTTTGAGCATATCAAGCGTGTGGCCGGTGAACGGGCAAAAAAAGAAAAGTTGGAGATCGAAACCCACGCCAAGAGCATCTCGGCCGTGTCGCTCACAGTGCAGGCCCAGGTCGGCAAGGACGACAAGATGTTCGGGTCGGTCACGACCAAAGACATTGCGGAAAGATTGGCAGAACAGGGCTTTACGGTGGATCGGCGTAAGATCCAGCTGGACCATCCGATCAAGGAGCTCGGCACCTTTACCGTGCCGATTAAGCTTCCACGAGACGTGACCGCGACGGTGGTCATCCATGTCGTCAAGAAACAGGAAGCTGAAACGGCTCCCGCTGAGGCCTAACGAGAGAACGAGCTATTATGAACGATGCCGTCGGTTCTTTAGACGTTCTCAAAGCCACGGACCCGGATGTCTATGCCGCAATTGTTGCCGAGGAAGAGCGGCAGCGTGAGAAGCTGCTGCTGATCGCCTCGGAGAACTTCGCCAGTCTCGCCGTCCTGGCTGCTCAGGGCTCCATCATGACCAATAAATACGCCGAAGGGTACCCAGGAAAGAGGTACTACGGTGGCTGTCAGCATGTGGACAGGGTGGAGGATCTCGCCATCGAACGGTGTAAGCAGATTTTCGGCGCGGAGCATGTGAATGTGCAGCCGCACTCAGGGTCGCAAGCGAATATGGCGGCCTACCTGTCTATACTGAAACCCGGTGACACGATCCTGGGCATGGACCTCGCTCAAGGGGGTCACCTCACTCACGGCAGCAAGGTCAATTTTTCAGGGATCCTGTTCCGTGTGTTTTCTTACGGCGTAGAACGTGAGACTGAAACCATTAACTATGACGCGGTGCAGAAGGTGGCGGAGGAATGCCGGCCACGCTTGCTCGTTGTCGGCGCCAGCGCCTATGCGCGCACCTTCGATTTCCCACGATTCCAACAGATCGCCAAGTCGGTCGGCGCCTATCTGCTCGTCGATATCGCCCACATCGCCGGACTGATTGCCGCCGGGCTACATCCAAATCCTGTTCCCTATGCCGATTTCGTCACGACGACTACACACAAAACCCTGCGCGGACCCAGGGGCGGCGTCGTGATGTGCAAGGCTGAGCATGCCAAAGCGGTCGACAAATTGCTCTTCCCCGGAATACAAGGCGGACCCTTGATGCACGTGATCGCGGCAAAAGCCGTTGCCTTCAAGGAGGCCCTCTCACCAGCCTTTACACGTTACCAGCAGCAGGTCATTGCCAATGCGAAGGTACTGGCCCAAGGGCTCCTCGACCGTGGGTACAAGATTGTGTCAGGCGGCACGGATACTCATCTCATGTTAATGAATCTGACCAACAAGGGCATTACAGGCAAAGAAGCGGACGCGGCCTTGGGCGAGGCCGGTATTATCGTGAACAAGAATGCCGTACCCTACGACGAAAAGCCTCCGGCCGTCGCCAGCGGCATTCGATTGGGAACGCCCGCTGTGTCTACCCGTGGGATGCGGGAGGCCGAGATGAAAGAGATTGTTGGCTTAATCGACCGGGCTCTGCAGCATCGGCATGAACCAGCGACGCTCGAGGAAGTCCGCGCTCAGGCTAAAGCACTCTGCAGCCGTTTCCCGATCTTTCATCCCTACTAACCTACATAAGACTGGGCAGGATTGCCGCCTGTGAAATGTCCCTTCTGCGATGAACTCGAAGACAAGGTCGTAGACTCGCGCATGGCGAAGGAAGGCGAGGTTATTCGCCGTCGACGCGAATGTCTCGGCTGCAAGCGTCGCTATACCACCTACGAACGCGTCGATGAAATCCTTCCTATGGTGGTCAAAAAGGACGGCCGCCGTGAGTCGTTCGACCGTACCAAGATTCTCGCCGGTCTCAAGAAAGCCTGCGAAAAACGGCCCATCAGTACCGCCACTATCGAAACCGTAGCGGATCGGATCGAGAAGCGCATTCAGGAAATGGGTGAAACCGAAATCGAGAGCCGGATCGTGGGCGAAGAGTTGATGAAAGAGCTCGATCAACTGGATCAGGTCGCCTATGTTCGCTTTGCCTCTGTCTACCGAGAGTTCAAAGACATTGACCAGTTCATGGATGAACTGAGAACGTTGGCCCAGCAACGCCGCGAGCGGTGAGGGATCCTTCCTCTCTACTCCTTACCCTCCCCTTGTCCTTCCGACATTTTTTGGTCTACAACAGGATGCGATTTCTCAACGAGTAGGCGTCACAATGCCGACAACACACGCTATGTCTTCCAGACGACCTCGCAAAACCGGAGTGCCGAGCGGCACGCATGTGGCAATCATCGGTGCCGGTCGTGGAGGTACGGCACTGATGGAAATCTTTGCGACAGACCCGCTGGTAACAATCGTATGCGTAGCCGAGGTCCAGGCCAATGCCCCGGGCGTCTTACTGGCTAAACGGCTTGGCATCCCCGTGACCCGCAATTACCGTCGGCTCCTGGACCTCGAGCGCGTGGACCTCATCATCGATGTGTCGGGCGATACCAAGGTTTGGGAGTTGCTCCAAGACTTTCACCGGATGGGCGTGACCATCATCGGCGGGGCTAGCGCCAAATTCATGTGGGAGCTCATCGAAGCCCGCATCCGCGCCACGGCAGAGATCGAAAAAACCTTAAATAAATACCAATCGCTCTATCGCCTCTATGTCAAGGAAACAGGTGTGGCAGTGACGGAGGAACGGACGCGCATTGCCTGCGAAATGCACGACGGCCTCGTGCAGAACTTGGCCGGGGTGAATTTTAAACTGGATCTGAGCCTGCAATTGATTCGAAAAGATCCGAAAGCCAGCCTGGCCACCTTGCGCGAGAGCAAAGCCCAGCTGAAGCTGGCCATCCATGAAGCGCGGCAAGTCATCTTCAATCTCCGCCCTCTCCACTACGACAAGATGGAGCTGCTCCCGGCCCTGACCAACTATCTCACCTCGTACGAGACCCAGTATCATATCAAGACACAGTTCCGTGTATCCGGCGATGAACAGATTTTATTCCCACGTACAAAGATTTTCCTCTTTCGTATTGTGCAGGAAGCCCTCAGCAACGTGGAACGACATGCAAAAGCGACTCGGGTCACCGTAGGGTTGGACATTGACCCTGAACGCCTCAAGGTCACCATTGCGGATAACGGCGTGGGGTTCGACATGGACACCGTCCTGCGCGACCCAGACAAATGGGACCATTTCGGAATTCGCGGAATCCTGGAACGGGCTCGACTCGTGGGCGGCGTAGGCAAGATCGAGTCTAAGAAAGGGCGTGGCACGACGATCATCGTCGACATCCCCCTGGTGAATAAGGAGATGATATCCCATGGAAAAAATTAAGGTGCTCATCGCAGACGACCATCGCGTCGTACGCGAAGGATTGGCCGCAATCCTCAAGACGAAAGACGACATTCATATCGTGGGCGAGGCCCAGGATGGCATGGAAGCCGTCGAGAAGGTGAAGACGTTGATGCCCGACGTCGTGCTGATGGACGTGAGCATGCCCCGGATGGGCGGAGTCGAAGCGACCAGGCAAATCAAACGTGAGTTCCCTCACATCGGAATCGTAGCGCTGACCATGTATGACGAGCAACAATATATTTTCGATTTGGTCCGCGCCGGCGCTACCGGATATCTCTTGAAAGACTCCGAGTCCTCTCAGATCGTCGCCGCGATTCGCGCGATCTACAAAGGCGAGTCGCTGATCCATCCTTCCGTCGCGAGCAAGATCTTGACGGAGTTCTCCTTGATGTCTCAGAAGAAAGGGAAAAAACCTGGGTGGGTCGAGCACGATCTGACGGAACGAGAGATCACAGTCTTACGCCTGGTCGCGGACGGCAAGACGAACAAGGAAATCGCCAATAACTTGGACCTGAGTGAAAAGACCGTCAAGAATCATGTGCGAAATATTTTCCATAAGTTACAAGTCTACGACCGCACGCAAGCTGCTATCCTGGCCATTCGGAAAGGACTCATCGAGTTGGACCCCCGGCCCTAGTCGTTGTGGCACCAACATAGAAACGTCCCTAGTCCGACAAGCGACTTGCGGCTCTTCTAGCAGCAATCTGAAAAATCACGCCAGCAGCCCAAATGCACGACAGGCTCAACGCGCAAGCCCTTACTACAAGTGTCTCGCCTGTCCCGCCAGTCTCACGCGCCTCGCCCAATTACACTCGCTCGTCATGCATAGCGGCGGAACTACGATTGATAATCCTTGAAAAGTCACAGGTGTCATGTTTTTGCAACACAACTTCACACGCCAGAAGTTAAGCATTTGTCTTTTATTATCAATGATCTATGCTCATTTCTCATAAAAATACCGACTGGCACACAAGTTGCTGATACCCCTTGTGTCTAATATTGAGGATGACTTTGTGAGAGTTCAGCAAACCTTAGCGAATACAGTGAGTTGTGCAGGAGTTGGGCTCCACTCTGGACAGCCAGTCACCCTCACGCTCAAGCCTGCTCCACCAAGTACAGGGATCGTCTTCGTAAACCGGAACGGCAAGGACGGGGCCTCCCTCGCTGCCTCCATTGAACATTTGGTCCCCACGGAACTCTGTACTGCGATCAGCGGCAATGGGTTTCAGGTAAAAACGATTGAACACGTACTAGCCGCATTGGCGGGACTCGACATCGATAACGTGTATGTGGAGGTTGATGCAGGCGAGGCTCCCGTGATGGACGGCAGCGCGGCACACTTCGTTCGTTTGATTCGGTCAGCTGGTATTACTCCTCAGAACCGGCGGCAACCCTATCTGAAAATCACACGGCCTCTCGAAGTGGTGGATGGAGCTCGTCGAGTTCGCATCGAACCGTCCTCGACCACTAAGATTACCTATTCCATCCATTACAATCATCCTTTAATCCAGACCCAGACCTACGTCTATGAGCATTCAGCCCATGCGTTTGAGCGTGAGATCGCGGATGCCAGGACCTTCGGGTTCTTACAGGAAGTAGAAGCGCTTTGGGCTCGCGGGCTGGGCCAGGGCGGCAACCTGGACAATACGATCGTCCTCTCTCAGGACGGCATTCTCAATGAATCAGGCCTTCGTTTTGCCAATGAATTCGTGCGACACAAGATCCTCGACTTGATCGGAGACTTTTCGTTGCTCGGTGTACCCTTTATCGGGCACTTGATCGCCGATCGCTCGGGGCATGCGATACACACGCGCCTTGTGCAGCAGATTCTCTCTCACCCCGATTGCTGGGTGTTGCTCGACGGCGACGAAACAGTCGCCGCGTCTAAGCCTCGTTCCGCCAAGACCGCACCACGACCAACATCGCTTGTGGCCCTTCAAGCCTCCTAACATCGTTCTGTTGAATGAAAGCCTGCGTGTGAGCTTGCCGATCCAGGCGAGATAAATTTTGACGTGCGGTTAATTGAACTAAGATTTAGCGTCGAGAGCAAGTGGCCTTGCTCCCGACGCTCAAATCAAGGCGGGGACTACTTCTTCTTCTTTTTTGCTGCTTTCTTCGTCGCCAAGACTCTCACCCCCCTTCGCGTATTTTAAGGTCTACCTGCCTGACTTACTACACTGCGTGGATCAGGGACTCTTCCAAGGCCTCGAACGTATTCGGACCCACTTTCTTAAACCGCTTGTCCCGCTTCAAGGACGTGGCCACAGATGTCAGCGGCGTTTTCCCCTTGATCTGGAGGCCCCCCTCGACCAATCGCTGCACAAGCTCTTTTGCGTGCATCGAGCGATTCGCCTCGCGGAGCATTTCGTACGCAGCCTCTGACACGCTTTTCCCGGAATACTTGCTCCGCCCCATGAGGATTTCCCTCGACTGGTCGGTGACATCCGTATTCGGCCGTTGCCGAGCGCCTTTTTCATCGGAATAAAATTGACTGGAGAGGCTGGCAAGCTTGGCCTTGTCGGCTTCAACGCGATAGAGCGTTTCTGCCAGTTCCAAGTATTTTTTGATCGTGGCGATTTCGTCGTCCAAGCGACGCCGTTTCTTTTCGAGTTCCTGTAGCCGGTTCTTGTAGGCGCTGATCCGTTGCTCAAGACCAACCAATATATCGGTGAGTTCTTCCACAGACTTGCCCCCAGGTGAAGCATGCTTGCTTTATAGCATTGCTTGCATAGCAAGTCAATAGATAAAGTTCAAATGGTGCCTTGCATAGCGTGATCGCTTTAATACGGGTCCGTGCTTGTCAAGAATACCATTTGCGCAGCTAATAAGCATGACAAGCAACCAGCCAGATCCGAGCCTCATGGATAGGATTATTTCCTGTTTGAGAGGTCTTTTGGGTCAATATTAGTAGAAAAGCGGCCTCGTGCTATGATGCCGTCCCATGTCCTTACCCTATGACAAGGCTATCCCTTCCAACACACTCCTTTCAGTCGCCACCGACGCGGCCCGCCAGGCTGGAGCCGTTCTAACGGAATGTGTGCGCACCGGCTTTCGAATTGAACATAAGGAGATTATTAATCTTGTCACCGACGCCGACCACCAGGCAGAGCAACGGATCATCGATGTCATCCACGCGGCATTCCCGACCCATCGTGTCCTTGCCGAGGAACGTGGACTGACTAAACAATCTCCATCCCGTTACAAATGGGTGATTGATCCGCTTGATGGCACAACCAACTTCGCCCACCGGTTCCCCGCCTACTGCGTATCCATTGGAGTGGAATGTGACGGCCGCGGGATTATCGGTGTGGTCTACGACCCAACTCGGGACGAGCTTTTCACCGCGCAAATCGGTCACGGGGCCTACCTCAACGGGGCCCCCATTTCCGTGTCCACAGCGAACCACCTCGATCGTGCACTCCTCGTGACCGGATTTGCTTACGACATTCGCGAAACCCAGAATAATAATTTGAATCACTTCGTGCGATTTGCCCTAAAAGTACAAGGATTGCGGCGAACTGGAACGGCAGCGCTGGATCTTTGCTATGTCGCGGCAGGCCGGTTCGATGGGTTTTGGGAAGTGACCCTAAACCCTTGGGACATGGCAGCAGGAGTCGTCATCCTCCGCGAAGCCGGCGGCAAGGTGACAGACTTCAAAGGCGCTCCGCACTCGATATACGGAAAAGAATTAGTCGCAAGTAACGGGTCTATCCACCAAGCCATGCTCGACCTGCTCCAAGAAGACGCAACTCCCTCTTAAATCATCAGTCCCGCCACGCTTGCATCAGATCAGTCAAATACTGAACCGTCCGAGGGACCACAGAGGCCTTCTGGCAGATATACAGACAGAATGACGATGCGGTATGATCGCCTCCTAACAGAGGGAAGGAAATTGGCGGTATGGCACGTTCAACACCTCCATCAGGACAACCAAACGGAAACCCGTCCCAAGCAGCAGGGGCCGATTCACGCACGAAGGATGTGGAACTGCTTCGGGTGCTCGTGAGCCGAAAGGGAACACAGGTCGATGCCCAATGGGCGATTCATCCCCAACTGAAGCAGGATCTTCTGCCGCAAGAATGGCAAGAGGTAACCGACCTTATGGCCAAGGTGACGGGCATCGTCGGCACGCGGTTTTCGCAGGTGCTCACACAAGCTGACCTCGAACCGCCTAGCAACGCATGAACGTAAAACAATGTTGAATGATGAGTTATGAATGATGAATGAAGGGGTACAAGCTCATTCAACATTCAAATTTTAACATTCACAATTTGGAGCCGCCTATGGAGACCTATTATCATCCCCATGATTTGGGCAAATTCGACGAGATGGGCAAGGGCAACAAAGATCTTTGGGAAAAATTCATGGCCTACTACAGCGCCGTCTTCGCTGAGGGAGTGTTGACGGAACGAGAAAAGGCCCTCATCGCCCTTGCCGTCGCCCACGCAGTCCAATGTCCTTACTGTATCGATGCCTACACGCAGGCCTCCTTAGAAAAAGGGTCGAACATCGAAGAAATGACAGAAGCCGTTCACGTTGCCTGCGCCATCCGAGGCGGCGCCTCGCTCGCGCATGGTGTCCAGATGCGTAACGTCGCCGACAAACTGTCGATGTGATGAGCCAGGCGTTTCGTTCGGCTAGAGGTAGGGGTTTTCTGGAACGGCCAAGGTGAAATATTTTCCGCGCTCTTCGTAGAGAATCCGTGCAGCCGTCAATACACCGAGTGCCTGATCGATTTCTCCGTCGAGAATTTTGTTTCTGTCAGGTTGATTTACCAGCAGCGTGCGGATTTGATCTACAGTCTTCGCCGCTTCGTTGCAGACCTCGATGATTCCCGCTGCAGGCCAATCGTAGCGCTGCCTAATCGGTACTTTTGGGTTTCGGCCATCGTAGACTGTGACATAGTCCATCATCTTCGAGTAATAGAGAAACGGCCGATCGCTCGAACCGGCCAGTCTCTGCCACTCCTGCACGAGATCGACCAATTCTTGATAGACCTGCTGATCTACGCTCCAATTATCCAGCTCATATTCGAAATCATAGGCAATCTTTTTCAAGTCCACATACCGGGCATCGTAAACATACTCGTAGGCTGCCCAAGGGCCGACGATGCGGACGCCGTATTCATGTGGTTTGGTGTAGTAGGGACTGAATCGCTGCAGCCAGAACTTCCCGGTCGCCTCCGGTGGGTGTAGATGGAACAACGATGGAATCAGATCAATCTGGCGGCGGTAGTCCTCGTTCGTTTCTCCGGGAAACCCGAGCAAGATATTCCAGGACACCGCGACATGATAGTAGGAACTCCACTTGAGGCAGATAATGTTCTGCATCGGCGTTACGCCCTTATCCATCGCCTGCAGTTGATTGACGCTCAGACTCTCTAAGCCCGGCTGCATGCACTTGACCCCCCCGGCAGCGAGCGTTCGAATCTGGCTCTTCTGAAGATTGCTCTTGGTTTCAATGAACACGTCGAGGTCGCAATGGTCAGCCGCAAACCGGCCGAAGAGGTTCTCGATATATTTCATGTCGATGATGTTGTCCACCAGTCGAAATCGCGCCGTATCGTAGCGGCTGGAAAGATAGGTCATCTCCCGGGCCACTTGCTCGGACGACTTAGCCCGAAACTTCATGCTTTGCGCGTTCAACCCACAAAATGTACAGTGATGTTTTTCTCCCCACCAACAGCCCCGTGAACCTTCATACAGCAAAATCCGGTCGAGCCCCTGCGCCGCGTCGCCCAACTCGGCCAGCAGATGATAGTAGTCGTCATAGTCGGGCGGCCCGGTCTTCGCGAAGCCCGAGAAGAGCGAGTGGTTTGGGGTGAATGCGGTCGTGCTTTCAGTGCGATAGGTCGCGCCGTTGGGAACAGTGCCTGCTTTTCCTGCGAGGAGGTAACGGACCAATTCCGGAAACACCCCTTCCCCTTCCCCCACCACCACATGATCGATGAAAGGAAAGGCCCGGAAGTATTCAAGCCCCATCTCACCGTCGTAGTTCGCCCCGCCGAATACAATGGTCACGTCTGGGTAGAGGTCTTTGATGAGTTTCGCCATCGTCAGGCTCGCGACGTTCTGATCGAACGTGGAGGTGAAGCCGACAATTTTGTACTGATCCCAGTCGATGTCGGTCAGAGCCCAGGTCAAAAACTGTGGCGCGGTTCTCGACGCCATGTCTTCGAAGAATGAGGCCGGATACCCGCTCTCCGTAGAAAGTTGCTCAAACACCGGCTTAAACAGGCGGGGGTACTCAGCGCGTTTTGGATTGTCGCGGAACAAGAGGTAAGAAAAAATCCACTCGCCGAACAGCGCCCGTTTCTCGCAGATCATTTCATAGAGGGGCACGCCGATCTTGTGGGCATAACGGACGTTCAGATGATGGCAGTCGACAGGAATGTTCTTCGACTTGAGCAGCGCGGAGAGTGTGCCCAGTTGGATCGAGGGATACTTCGAGTAGCTGAACGGCATGTTGACGAGCGCTATCTGGGCCTTGTCGCTCACTGGACACCTCGTGTGTACATGGGCAGATCTGCCGGTATGTGGTTACCCGCCCGCCGAACGGAACGGTTCGAATTCGCGATCGGCTTTGGCGGCCATGTAGAAGTCGCTCTCCGTCAGGCCATTGATCTTGTGCGTCCAAATTTCAACCATGCACTTGCCCCAGGCCAGATAGAGGTCTGGATGGTGGCCTTCTGCTTCCGCCACAGCCCCCACTTTGTTCACGTAGGCCAAAGCCAGGGCGAAATCCTTAAACGTATACAAGCGCTCAAGATGGCCGGCCTGGTTCAGCAACCACCCGCGCCCCAGCTCTTTCAGCAGTGCCTGAGCACGATCCGCCGGCACCGGCGGCACACCGCCGCGGCAGGGGATACATTTGTTGTCGGCAAGGCTCATAACGCTACCTCCATGTAGGGAAACAACGTCGCGCATTGATTTTCTCTAGACCAGGTATTCTAAGGGGGCCTTGAGCGGAAGGGCAAGGTGGGGAAATTCGGCAAACGAACACGTTACCGGGACTTTAGGTTGTTTCCCAGGCATCGCTCAGTATGGTAGGGAAGGAGGTGAAGAAACGAAAGCCCCCTATTTTCATCCAACCAGCAACGCTATGAGTGATTCGTCAATCAGCGAGCCAAGCTTAAAATCAACCACGCAGAAAATCGGTTGGTTCACAGCCTCCTGCGTGCTGGTCAGTAACATCATTGGAGGAGGCATTTTCACCACCACGGGATTGATGGCTCGCGATGTCGGTGATCCGATGCTGATTCTCCTGTTGTGGTTTGCCGGAGCGCTCTTTGCGCTCGGCGGCGCCATGGTCTACGGAGAGTTGGGGGCCGCTTTTCCTCAGGCAGGAGGGGATTATGTCTATCTGCGAGAGGCCTATGGACCGCTGGTGGCATTTCTCAGTGGATGGACCTCCTTTACGATCGGCTTTGGCGCAGCAGTCGCTGCCTCAGCCATCAGTTTTTCGTCCTATGCGCTGCGTGTCGTCCCGTTCGAAGACGAACAGGGATGGGTGGCAAAGGGTCTCTCGCTCGCTCTGCTGTGGATCGCAACCCTCATGCATTGTCGAGGCCTGGGAGCAGGCGGTCGCATGCAATTGGTATTGACGACCACAAAAGTCGTCGCCATTGGGGGATTGATCCTCGGCGGGCTCGTAACAGTGGTCGGCAATGGAGATGCTCTCTTCTCCAGGCCAGCTGTTCAGCAGCCGACGCTTGGGGCTTCTGCCATCGCGCTCGTGATTGTGACCTACTGCTATCTTGGTTGGAATGTCGCGGGTTATATCGCCGGCGACATTGTGAATCCTCGACAGACTCTTCCGAAGATCATGATCGGGGGAACAGCCTTCGTCGCCGTGATTTATCTGCTGCTGAACGTCGTCTATCTATCGGCGCTCTCGATCACGGAGCTGGCCAGCGAGCCGATCCTACCGGTTGCGGAGAAAGCGGCCACAGCTTTGTGGGGACCACAGAGTGGGCGGCTGGTCGCCGCCATCCTTTGTCTCTCCATCGCAGGAGCAGTGAGTGCCATGACCTGGGCCGGGCCCCGTGTCTACTGGGCCATGGCGCGCGACGGCATGATCAGCCCCTGGCTTGCCCAGCTCCACCCCCGCACTGCGGTGCCGGCCCACGCCATCGTCTTTCAAAGCCTCTGGGCGTCGCTGCTCATTCTAAGTGGAACCTTCGAGCAGCTCCTTGTTTACAGCAGCCTCGTTCTCTCGTTATTTATGGCCTTGACCCTCTCCACAATCTTTCGTCTTCGTCGTACAGGCAGTGTGACTTCCTACCAATACCGCACTCCACTCTACCCCTTCTTACCCGCAGCCCTCGTCATCGGAGCCTTCACATTGGTCATCTATAGTCTCGTCCAACGACCTACAGAATCCTTGTATGGTGCGGTGACTGTCCTGAGTGGAATCCCTCTCTATTATTTCTGGCGCAGAGGTGACGATCGCCTCAAGCGCTAATACTCACGAAGCACGTCTAAAATTTCTCAAGTAAGAGGATAGCCAGCGAAGTGAGAACGACGCATGGGTAAAGACGCGTCTCGGCGCGCCAGGGTTGGGCGGGTGAGAAAGGCGATTGTTCAGCACCCAGCAGACACGGCACGGGCGACCCTGCACTAGGTGGGAGGTCGCCCGTTCGTGGCGCTTAGGACGCCAAATCTGCTATGTGGTTGTCTCGGCCCAACGAAAACTGAGGCCCGCGCGACAACAAAGTATCGAACTACCGATCGGGGGAAAACAGAATCGTCCCAGGCGCTTATGTTCCTCGCGCCAGCGTCGGGTTCTCCATGATGGAAATCGGCTAGTAACCTATTGGTCTTTGGTGCCGTTATGACACAGCCCGTGGAGAGCCGGCTAGCACGACCGATCAGCAGCCCGCCCTCGAGTCGGCGGGCCTGAGTGGCCAGGTGGAGTCAGGTCATCCATCGTTACCCTCCTCTCTTGAGAAAGTTGGCGGGGGAACCCGTTAACAGCCGCGCGCCCTGTCCAGTTCCCCCTGATCGAGTGAATGAATGGGCCGTTGTTCCTACATACGCCCATTAGAAAATCGTGTCAATGAGGAAATTAATTTTCCCCGCATTGACTCGTTGAGCATAAAACATACCCACTGCCAGCGCTGAGTTTCAGTGAAACGATTGCGGAAGTCATCGGTCATCTCCGCATCACGGCTGCTCTCCTTCGTGATGCCCAACGAAGCCGTTCCTTCTGTGCACTCCTTCGAGATTGGCAGGAATAATCCACCGGCCAGCCTAGTCCTTGCTTGCACTTTTGTGTGTCCACGGGCATAGTGCGGGCCAGACAGACATCTTTTGTGGAGGCACTGATGATACAACGACTGGCGGCAGAAGCGCTCGGCACGTTCTGGTTGGTGTTCGCCGGTTGCGGGAGCGCGCTCCTGAGCGCCGGTATTCCTGGACTCGGCATCGGGGTCATCGGAATCGCATTCGCCTTCGGGGTGGCCGTGATTACAGCAGTTTACGCTTTTGGCCATATCTCAGGCTGCCATATCAACCCCGCCGTCACCGTGGGCCTCATGCTCAGCAAACGATTCCCTGCGCACGAGGTTCCCGGCTACATTGCCGCCCAAGTGATCGGCGGTATCCTCGGCGCCGGGGTTCTCTATCTCATCGCTAGTGGGAAGGCCGGCTTCGTCCCCGGTGGTTTCGCCTCCAACGGCTACGGCGACCATTCCCCGGGTGGCTATTCAATGCTGGCCGGCTTCTGCATGGAAACAGTTTTTGCCTTTTTTTTCCTCCTGATCATTCTAGGATCTACGGACAGCCGGGCGCCGCAGGGCTTCGCACCTCTGGCCATCGGTCTCGCCGTGGCCTTGATCAATTGGGCCGGCATCCCGGTCACCAATCTCTCCCTCAACCCTGCTCGTAGCGCAGCCACTGCCGTCTTTGCCGACGGCTGGGCCCTGCAACAACTCTGGCTCTTCTGGGTCGCCCCGATCCTGGGCGGCGCCATCGCCGGGGTGGTCTATCCCTTCCTCGCCGGCTCCCCACCCAGCAGCGCGAAGCGCTAGGGAGCATGCTCGACTCGAATAGCTAAGAGCAAACTGGTGTTAGGGTAGAGTCGGCGCGTCGTGGGCACAGCGAAAGCCCACGTTCGGATCATGTTCGGTGGGATCGCCCTTCGTCCGAAACGACGAACGCAGCCGATAGGGGCTGTTGATATACGAGCCCCCCCGTTGGACCTTCGTGGCCCCCGCCGCCGGACCGCGGGGATTGCTGGTGGGGAGCGGTGTGTACACGGCTTCGTCGTACCAGTCGGCCACCCATTCATAGAGATTGCCCGCCAGGTCGTGCACGCCGTAGGGGCTCATGCCCTTGTCGCGATTGCCGATGGGCGAGACCGTCTCGGCCCCTTCCTTCAACCCAAACACGGCATGGATGGGCGTCGGCGGCTCGTTCCCCCAGGGATAGACGCGGCCATCCGTTCCCCGCGCTGCCTTCTCCCACTCCGCTTCGCTCGGCAACCGTTTCCCCGCCCACAGACAATAGCCCGTCGCCTCCAGCCAGTTCACCCAACGAACAGGTTGGTCGGCGCGCACCACGGGCGTCTCCTGGTCTGCAAAGCCCCACGGGGGTTCGCTCTGAATCGCCGCCACAAACTTCGCAAACTGCCCGTTCGTAACCTCAAACGTATCCAGATAAAAGCTGTCGAGGAAGACGCGATGGACCGGCTGCTCATCGTCGTCGCCCTGCTCGCTCCCCATCGTGAATTCCCCGGCGGGCACCAACACCATGGGGGCGCCATCCTTCCCGGTGAGCGTGGGCGGGAGTTTGGGGAGGGCCCGGGCCTTCGCCGAGGAGCTTCCGTTTCCCGGCGGATGCGCCTTCCCTGGGGGTTTCGCCTCACTCGCCGCCCCGGGGGGCTTGGAAGGCGCCGGGGCCATCTCCGGCTCCGGCTTCACGGCAGCCGGCTCAGTGGCCCCGACAAGCCCGCTGCTGAGCCAGGCTACGGCCAAAAGGATAGACAGCATAACGTGAGCCCTGTATCGCACCGGCTTCATCGACGATTTCCACTTCCGCATGTGAGCAGGGTACCGAAACGGGTGGGGAGAAATCCAGAGGGAAGAGCCGAGACCCCACTGCTCTGCCGATGCCTAAATCAAGCGAGACGGGCGCTGCTCGAAGTTCGAAGTTCTGGGTTCGAAGTTCCGACAACCTCGAACTTCGGACCTCGAACCGTCTTCCGTCACGCGAGTCTCGCTTTTCGCGCTTATCGCGCGCGACTCCGCCACAAATCATCATGAATAGCGCGGGCTAACTACTCGATCGTTCGCCTGAGGGTTTTGAGCTTCCCACGCTTCGTCTTACTCTCCAACCGCCGTTGCTTCGAACCCTTCGTCGGTTTCGTGGCTCTGCGCTTCTTGCGTGGGACGGCCACACTCCGAATAAGCTCGCTCAGTCGAGTGAGGGCATCCTCACGATTCTGCTCCTGGCTCCGATGCTGCTGGGCTTTGATGGTGATCACACCCTCTTGTGAGATGCGGTGATCTTTCAATTTCAGAAGCTCTTCCTTATAAAACGGCGGCAACGATGAGGCAACAATATCGAACTGCAAATGAATCGCGGACGAGACTTTGTTGACATTCTGCCCGCCAGCGCCCTGCGACCGCATCGCATGGATGTCGATTTCAGAATCTGGGATGGTGACGTGTGAGGAGATGTGCAGCATCGAGTTTACGGATGTTGAAAAATCCCGTCAGCGTCGTTCTCGCATCGTTCAGACCCTCAACGTACCCCAGCGGGTACGCCTCGGCCCTTCACTCGCTGCGGCCTTGCTGAACGGCCTTTTTGAACATCCTCCTGATGTCCGGGAAAAGGCAGTCTATGAAATATGATCCGAGCCCTGGCTCCCGGCTTTCGTAGAAGTGGAAGCCCTGAATCAGATCCTCCCGGGCTTCATCCAGGATCTCGATTTTCACGACAGATTCTTGCGAATGTCCGCTTTGGCCGTTTCCCAATCGGTGAATCGAGATGTGCCCTCGGCGAGCCGCTGGCGGCGTTCGTCGAGGATGCCCTTGTGCCAGGCAGGGGACTCAATAGCTTCAGGAGTGCGGGCGAGGTCTTCCCAGATCGATTCCATGACCGCAAGCTTCTCCTGAAGGGTCATGTCTTTGAGAGGCAGGTTGATCGGCATGGGGAAAGTATACCTCGATACCGAATCAATTGAAACTCCTTTGGCAAGGAGCTTCGGCGTGAAGGGAAAGACCTCTTCGTGGTAAAGCTCGGAAAGAAACTCTACTGCAGCTCTGGCAAGCGATCGATAATTCTCAACCGTACCTCATCGCCCACCTGCATCTGCACCATCTTGGTCGTCAGGCTTTCACGAACTCGATGGGCATCCTCCATCTTAAATTGAATCTGCCCGCCACACCGCTCAACGAGGTGAAAGAGCAACAAGTTCGTGATGTGCTGCAATTCTTCGTCACTCGTGTGCGAACTCATGTTCAAGATCTTGGACATTGGCGAGGCTCCAGTTTAGTCATCAATCCAGCCCCATTTATGCCGAATACTTTGTCCCTCCACAATGCCCCAAAGGGAGGGGGGCTTGGCTCTGCAGAGAGAGCCGCTCCCTTGCCTGTCACATCGTCACGCTTACTCACACTGGAATTACAATGGCTTACAGGTTGCAGACTGCTCGCAGGCCGTGGAAATACTATTGAGGTCGATGGAGTTCCGTATTACTTCGAGGTGGGAGGTTCAACGAATCAAGATTTCGAGTCTTGATATTCTTCGTGCCAGGCCATCTGGATCGATTCGAGAATTTTCTCGTTCGACTTTTTGGGATCGTCCTTGAAGTCAGGGAGTGCCACGATCCACGCGTGCATGTCGGTGAATCGAACTGTGAGCGGGTCAGTCTCGGGATGTTCTTCGACTAAACGGATCGCAATATCCTCAGTATTTTGCCACTTCAGATCCATATCCACCCCTCATGTTCCCGTCGTAAGTCTCCCACGCCATCGGTACGGGATCGTCGCTACGTGACCTCTGAGACCTTTTTCCCCTGCAAGCCCTTCATGAGCGAATCGTTTAAGAGTGCGACGGTCAACGGCTTTGCAGCCTGTTCGAGGTCCGCCATGCGTGCACGGATGACGCGCGGATCTGTGCCGTCTTTGGCAGCGGACAGTGCCGCCAGTGCGGTACGAGTGGCGGCAATGTTGTCTGATGCGATGAGATGGCCTCCCTCCAGGAGGGATTTCTCCGTCGTCGTAATCAATGCACCGGCATCCAGTCGTGCTTCGATTAATTTGCGGGCGGAGACATCATCCGCGGCAAACTTGAATGAATCTTCGATCATTTGCTCTACTTCACTGTCCGACAAACCGTAAGACGGCTTGACCTCGATAGACTGGCTTTGTCCCGTCCGCATATCCTTTGCCAGTACGTTGAGAATGCCGTTTGCGTCGATCAAGAACGTGACTTCGATACGTGGCACACCGGCGGGCAAGGGCGGCACCTTGAGTCTGAAGCGCGCCAGGCTTCGATTATCTTTTGCTAGCTCGCGCTCGCCTTGAAGAATATGAATGTCCACGCCGGTCTGGCCGTCTACATAGGTCGTGAACATCTCTTTTGCGCCGGCTGGAATGGTCGTATTCCGCCGGATCACGCTGCTCATCACGCCGCCCATGGTTTCGATGCCGAGCGATAACGGGGTGACGTCCAGCAACAGCATATCGGTGGTGCCGCCGCTCAAAATATCGGCCTGCACGGCCGCGCCGAGGGCCACAACTTCATCTGGATTCAGTTCGCAGTGCGGGGTCTTTCCGAACAACTCCTGAACACGTTGCCGAACGAGCGGCATGCGTGTGGACCCTCCGACAAGCACCACTTCATCGATATGCTCAGGAGTGAGTTCTGCGTCCTTGAGCGCTTTGCGGCAGGGAGCCAGCGTGCGTTCGATCAGGCCCATCGTCAGGGATTCGAGCTGATCTCTCGTCAGCTCTCTGGTAAATCTACCTTTGCCGTCAGGCAGGTCGAGAGTTGCCGTCGTTTTCAGCACATCGGAAAGTCGAATCTTTGTGCGTTCGGCTTCCAAGCGTACGGCCTGCATATAGTCGGGGTAGGTGTGGAGATCGAGGCCATGTCGCTCGCGAATCTCATCTATGAACAGATCAGCGATCAGCCGGTCGATGTCGTCGCCACCCAGATGCGTGTCGCCATTGGTGGCCAAGACTTCGAAAATCCCATTCTTAAGCTTCAGAATCGATATGTCGAAGGTGCCGCCGCCAAGATCGTAGACGGCAATTGTGCCTTGAGTCTTTTCTTGGAGCCCATAGGCTAGCGAGGCAGCGGTCGGTTCATTAATGATCCGCAACACCTCAAGCCCTGCGATCATGCCGGCGTCTTTAGTGGCTTGTCGCTGACTGTCGTTGAAATAGGCAGGGACGGTGATGACGGCCTTGGTAATGCTCTCGCCCAGGTGCGTTTCGGCCCTAAGTTTCAGCTCTTTGAGAATCATGGCTGAAATCTGCGGCGGCGAATAGGTTTTCTCGCCGAGTTTGAAACGGATCACCCCGCCTTGTTCCGTGAATGTGTAAGGAAAATAGGCGAGCTCACTTTGCACATCGGCCAGGCTTTTACCCATGAAACGTTTCACGGAATAGACCGTGCGGGCGGGATTGCGGGTCAGGTGCTCTTTGGCGGGGTCGCCGACGATGAGTCCGTTGTCGGTCATGGCCACGACGGAGGGCACCATATTACGCTCGTTCCGCCCCGCGATCACGCGCGGGGTCCCCTTGTCCATATAGGCAACCAACGAATTGGTCGTGCCGAGGTCGATTCCGACGATACGGGCCATAGTGATTAGGAGATGGTGGCGACGAGGTCGTTGACGATGTTCTTCACGTAGGTGCGGTTCGACAAGATGTCTCGCATATGCTTGAGAATCCGATCGCGTTCGGCGCGGGTTTGGTCAGTCGCTTCGCCGCGGTCTTGGAGGATATCCCATTGTGTGAAGAGCTGTTGCAAAGCGTTTTCCATGTCCTGTTGACGCCGTTCAAGCGTCGTGCGTTCCATCTGAAGTTTGGCGCAGAGTGTGGCTGCGGTGTCTGAGGCACGATCGGCAGCACGGTACTCGTCCAGCGTGTCTTGAAGTTCGAGGATTTCTTCGAACAGGTCAGCCGGGGGCGAAGTCCGAATGTCTTTCACGGCGCCGGCCTCCAGGTCCAGTAGATACTCGGCCCGTTGAATTGGATCGCGAAGCGTGCGGTAGGCGGTGTTCAACATCGCTGAATTGCCGAGGCTGATGGTCTGTTCTTCCGCGCTCTTGTTCTGAAAAAAATCCGGGTGGAACGCGCGGCTCAGTTCGTAGAACTTGCTTTCCAGTTGACGCGGATCGATCGTGAGGCGACGGGGGAAGCCCATGCAGGTGAAGTAATCGAGTTCTTTCGACACCGGCTGGACCTTGACGCATCGGTCACAGAAGTATTCACCGGACACTTCAGACTGGCAGTGCCAACACATGCTGCGAGCCATCTGCAGCTCACGAGGACTTGAGCTGTGACGGTGCTGATGGTCCATCCCGCTACCTCTTCTGACAAGACGGGCATGGCAGCCTGCCATGCCCGTGGACGGTTGCGACGCTCTGCTGATAATCGTTATGCCGAGAAGGACTCTCCACAGCCACAGGTCTTGTCGGCATTCGGATTGACGAATTTGAAGTTTCCGCCCATCAGGTCTTTTTGAAAATCCAACTGCGTGCCCTGAAGGTAAATCGCGCTCTTGGCGTCGACAATGACTTTCACACCGTCGAAGTCATGGACTTGGTCGTGCTGGCCGATCTTTTCATCGAAGTTGATTGTGTAGCTGAGGCCTGAGCAGCCACCGCCCTTCACGCCGAGGCGGAGACCTCCTTCAGTAAGGCCCTGCACGTTGATGAGGCGTTTCACTTCCTTTAGCGCCGCCTCGCTGAGCGTAATCACCGAAGCTTGAATGTCTGCATTCGTCGTGTCCATGGCGCACTCCCTTTGTTCACGTTACTTCGCGTCGGCCAGCGCTCCATCAGCTTTCTTCTGGTAGTCCGCTAGAGCGGCCTTGATCGCATCCTCGGCAAGCACGGAGCAATGGATTTTCACAGGCGGCAGATTTAGTTCCTGCACGATGTCGGTGTTCTTGATCTGTTGGGCTTCTTCGATCGTCTTGCCCTTTAACCATTCGGTGGCGAGGCTCGAGCTGGCGATCGCGGAGCCGCAGCCGAAGGTCTTGAACTTCGCGTCTACGATCGTATCGTTTTGTACCTTGATCTGAAGCTTCATGACGTCACCGCACTCCGGGGCTCCGACCATGCCGGTGCCGACCCCTTCCTCGTCCTTCTTGAAGCTCCCCATATTGCGGGGGTTATTGAAATGATCGACGACTTTTTCACTGTAGGCCATGGTTCCCTCCAAAATTTATAATTTACAATTGTAAATTTTCAATTGCTGCTAGTGGGCAGCCCATTGGACTGATTTCAAATCGACTCCTTCTTTTGCCATCTCGTAGAGCGGGGACATTTCACGTAACTTGGTGACGACCTCAATCACCTTCTTGATCGTATAGTCGATCTCATCGTCTGTGTTGAAACGGCCCAGACCAAAACGGATCGAGGAATGTGCCAGCTCCGTCCCGACCCCCAACGCGCGGAGCACATACGAGGGCTCCAATGTGGCCGAGGTGCAGGCTGAACCGGACGAGAGGGCGATATCCTTCATGCCCATCAGCAACGACTCGCCTTCCACATAGGCAAAAGAGATATTGAGATTGCCGGGGAGCCGATTGATCGGATGGCCGTTCAGATAGCTTTCTTCGAGGGCCTTCATGATACTGGCTTCCAACCGATCGCGCATCGCAATCAATCGCGTGGTGTCTTTGGCCATCTCCTGCTCGCAGAGCTCGCAGGCCTTGCCGAATCCCACAATTAAGGGCACCGGAAGCGTGCCGGAGCGCATGCCACGCTCGTGCCCACCGCCGTCCATTTGCGACGCGATACGAACCCGCGGATTCTTCTTTCTCACGTAAAGCGCCCCGACACCCTTAGGTCCGTACATCTTGTGGCTCGTGAAGGACATGAGGTCAATCCCCATCTCCTGCACATCGACCGGAATCTTGCCGACGCCTTGCGTCGCATCGCAGTGGAAGAGGATGCCCTTCTCCTTGGCGATCTTGCCGATCTCCTTGACGGGGTTGATCGTGCCGATTTCATTGTTCGCCAACATGATGGAGATGAGGATTGTTTTTGCTGTAATGGCTTTCCGCACATCTTCGGGATTCACCATCCCGAATTTATCGACGGAAAGATAGGTGACTGCCGCTTTGCCCTTCCCCTCTAACGATTTGACGGTATCGAGCACGGCGCGGTGCTCTGTGGAGGAGGTAATAATATGGTTGCCCTTCTCCCCGTACATCTCCAGCACGCCCTTGATCGCTAGGTTGTCCGATTCGGTAGCGCCGCTCGTGAAGACGATCTCTTTCGGATCAGCCTTGATCAGTTTCGCGATCTGCTTCCGGGCTTGTTCGACGGCTTCTTCCGCAGCCCACCCGAAGGCATGGTTGCGGCTGGCCGCGTTCCCGAATTTCTCAACGAAGTAGGGGAGCATGGTGTCCAATACACGTGGATCCATGGGCGTCGTGGAATGGTTATCCAAGAAAATCGGCAGTTTCATCGTTCAACTCCTTGTGCCGCAGGGGACTGAATGGTAATGAGGGGTGTGCCACCCATCATGTCTTGCAGGGTCATGTTATTGAGCAATTGGGCGATGCTGTCCTGGACTTTCAAGAGTGGTGTGCGGATATGGCAATTTTCCCGCTGCATGCACAACTCTCCATCCTTCTCGTGCGAACAATCGGTGATACCCAAGGGGCCCTCGATGCTTTCGAGAATTTGCGCGATCGTAATTTGGTGTGCGCGCCTGGCCAACAGGTATCCGCCCTTGGGGCCATTGTGGCTCTCGATCAATGCGTGCTTGGCAAGGGTCTGGAGCACTTTGGCCAGCAGCTCGAGGGGGATGTTATATTCCTCCGCGATTTCTTTTGTATTCACCACGCGCCCAGGCGTCACATCGCCAAACTGGACAGCAGCAATGTGCTGAAGGGCCATGAGGGCATAATCCGCTTTTTTCGAAATCTTCAACATTGCTATTGCCGATCGCTAAGGTCGGAGACTATAATGATCTCCGATCAATAAGGTCGTACTAAGAGTACCACGCGGGTTTCGAACCTGTCAACAGCGTGACATAAAAATACGCCTGGGTTCGGTTGAGAGTTGAGAAAGGAACGGATATATGGGCGGAACCAATCCCTATATTGAAAAAACTGATTACGAGCTTCCCCGGAAAGCCTATACCGTCACCTTTATCGGCCCAGGCGGTGTGGTGACGAAAATTGAGGTCGACCCAGCCAAGATTCCTTACGGCCCGACGGGGCTTCCCGGGAGCCTTCTGGATGTGGCGATGGGCAATGGGGTTGCACTGGAACATGTCTGCGGGGGCGTCTGTGCCTGTTCAACCTGCCACGTCATTGTGAAACAAGGGCTTGAAAGCTGTAACGAAGGCACAGACGATGAGTTTGACCAGCTAGAACAAGCGCCGATCACCACGTTGCAGTCACGGCTCGGTTGCCAATGTGTGCCGAATGGCACGAAGGATATTGTAGTCGAAATCCCGGCGGTCAATAAGAATCTCGTCAAGGAAGGCCACTGAGGAAAACAGGTCACTGGTCAAGCGTCATTTGTCATTCGTGAGCGAGAACGGACCGGGTCGATTACTTTCCAGTGGCCATTGACCAATGACATTTTTCAATCATACGTCTCGATCTTCACTTCTTTCCGGTCATATCCTACCTCCACAAAATAGGCTCGTAGCGGTCGCGCAAAGCCTTTCGTGCCGCACAGCATCGGAATCACTTTCGGCATTCCCTCAATCAACGGCCTGAGCATGGAGAGCGTGAGGTCGATGCCCTGCTGTTCCCCTCCTGCAGCCACCAAAGGAAGATAGCGAAACCCTGGATGGGTCACGGCCAGCGTGAGCAGTTCCTGATGAAAGAACAGTTCTTCCTCCGCGGGGGCAACGGCAATGAGGAGAATGGTCGCTATCTGTCGCTGCGCATAGAGGTGTTTCAACATGCAGCGGATCGGAACGAGGCCGGTGTAACGGGCGATGAATACGAGGTCGCGGTCAAGTTGCTGCGGGAGCGTGAAGTTTCCATAGGGGCCTGAGAGCATGACCTCATCGCCAGGCTTGAGGGTGTAGAGATATCCGGATCCCAGCCCCTTCATTACACGATCGAACACCAATGTGAGTTCGCCCGAGGCTGTGCTCGGCGCGGCAAGTGAATAGGCCCGGTTGAGCGGGGGCTTGGGGCCGACAGGTAGCTTCAACGAAACCCACTGACCGGGTTGGAACGGAATCTTCTGTGTTTGTGGAAGCAGGACGAGTTGGCGAACATGGGGGGTCAGATCGGTGACCGAAAGCACCGTGGCCGGCTGCGTGAATTCCGCCATAACGATCCCCCTCCTGCTCTCTTATCAGAAGGCTGGCACAGATGAAAGAACCATGAGTCGGTCGATTCTGTACAACAGTTTTCCCTGCATGCTATAGAGATACCGGCCTTTGACTGAACTCACGGGGATCCAGTATGACACAAGTCCGTGTGCGCTTCGCGCCCAGTCCGACCGGGTTTCTTCATATTGGAGGGGTCCGCACAGCGCTATTTAATTGGCTCTTTGCCCGCCAGCAGAAGGGTGTTTTCATTCTCCGCATTGAGGATACGGATCAGAGTCGGTCGACGGACGAATCGATCCAGGCCATCATCGAAGGCATGAAATGGGTGGGGCTTGATTGGGATGAAGGCCCATTTCGTCAGACCGAGCGGATGGATCTCTACAGTAGTCATGCGAAGCAGCTTCTTAAAAATGGCCATGCCTATTGGTGTCACTGCAAAGCGGAAGAGCTTGACGCGCGGCGTAAGGAAGCCGAGGTCAAGGGACTGCCGCAGAAATATGACGGCCGTTGCCGTGATCGAGGCCTTACAAATCCGGTCGGCAATGCGGCCCTGCGTTTCAGGGCTCCGCAAGAGGGAGAGACTGTAGTCGACGACCTCATCAAGGGCAAGATTGTCTTTGATAACGCTGTGCAGGACGATCTAATCATTCTCCGGTCGAACGGCTACCCGACATACAATTTTTCAGTGGTGGTTGATGATGCGTTGATGAACATTACTCACGTAGTGCGGGGAGACGATCACCTCACCAACACACCGCGTCAGGTTCCGATCTTCCAAGCGCTTGGGTTTCCAGTCCCTCAGTTCGGGCATCTGCCGATGATTCTCGGCTCGGACAAAACCCGTCTTTCGAAGCGGCATGGGGCCACCTCGATCATGGCCTATAAAGACATGGGATATCTGCCGGATGCGATGGTGAATTATCTCGTTCGGCTTGGGTGGTCACACGGAGACCAGGAACTCTTCACTCGCCAGGAGCTGATCGAGAAATTTTCCTGGAAGAGCGTCCAAACGTCCGCAGCTGTATTCAATCCCGAGAAGCTGCTCTGGGTCAATGCGGAATATATCAAGGTCAGTCCGCCGGCCCAGGTCGCTCAGGCGCTTGTTCCCCTCTTGGAAGCAGCAGGGTTAACCGATGATGTCCTGGTTGCTTCAGCCGGCTGGCTCGCGCAACTCGTCGTCCTCGTAAAGGAGCGGGCAAAGACGCTCGTGGAGATGGTCGAGTGGGTAAGGCCGTATTTTGGGCAAACCGTGACGTTCGACGAAGAGGCGGCAAAGAAGTTTTTGACGCCGGCCATCGCGCCGATTCTCGGCAAGCTGCTCACTCGCTTCGAGTCTCTCCCGATCTTCTCAAAACAGACATGGGAAGAAGCCTTCAAGCAGCTGGTCGAAGAAGAGGGAGTGAAGATGGGACAGCTGGCCCAGCCGGTTCGCGTGGCCCTGACCGGTCGTACAGCCAGCCCTGGCCTGTTCGACGTGATAGAGGTGTTGGGGCGAGACCGAACCTTGTTACGGCTCCGCCAGGGGGTCGAGCGCGCCTCCCGAGCGTGAGGCAGTTTCTTGAATCTATCAGTACCAATCTTGACGAAACCGCAACCTGTATATTACTGTGAACATCGGTTGGGGGATCGTCTAGCGGTAGGACGTCAGTCTCTGGATCTGACTACCTAGGTTCGATTCCTAGTCCCCCAGCCAATAACATTTCCACGCCGTCACCATCAAGATCGTTGTCTCGGTTCCGTACCGCGCTGGGGGATCGTCTAGCGGTAGGACGCCGGCCTTTGGAGCCGGCTACCTAGGTTCGATTCCTAGTCCCCCAGCCACTTTCCCCCGACTGCCCCGTTGCTACTTCAGCGATCCTAGATCGATGACAAACCGAAACCGTACATCCCCCTTGAGCACTCGCTCGTAGGCTTCGTTTACTTGTTGAATCGGAATGACTTCAACGTCGGACTCGATGTTGTGAGTGGCGCAGAAGTCGAGCATTGCTTGAGTTTCTCTGATACCCCCGATCACCGACCCGGCGATACGGCGGCGATGTAGAATGAGCGGGAACGGTTCTAGTAGCGTCGGCTTGTCCGGCACACCCACCAAAATCATGGTCCCGTCGGTTTTTAACAGATTCACATAATCATTGTAGTTATGCGGAGCAGAGACAGTATCAAGGATGAAATCGAAACGGCGTTGTAGTCGCGTGAAGGTATCGTGTTGCGTGGTGAGCGCGAACTCGGTAGCGCCTAATCGTATTGCATCATGCCGCTTTTTCTCCGATGTGCTCAGGACTGTGACCTCTGTACCCATCGCCTTGGCAATCTTGACGGCCATATGCCCAAGCCCGCCCAAACCTACAACTGCCAGCTTGTGATATTTTCCTACGCCCCAATGGCGAAGCGGGGAGTAGGTCGTGATTCCGGCGCATAAAAGTGGGGCTGCTCCGGCAGGCGACAGGGCTGAAGGAATCCGCAGCACGTAATCTTCATTCACAACAATCTGCGTGGAGTAACCGCCCTGAGTAGGCAGGCCGTCTTTATCGCGGCCGCTGTAAGTAAGGAGCATGCCGGCTTCGCAGTACTGCTCTGATCCCTCACGACAGGCGGGACAGGTTCGGCAGGAATCGACGAAGCAGCCAACGCCAACGCGGTCGCTCGTCTTGAATTTCGTCACCGCAGATCCAACTCGTGCCACGGCACCGACGATTTCATGACCTGGCACCATGGGGAAAATCGATCCACCCCATTCGTCACGGGCTTGATGAATATCCGAGTGGCAGATGCCACAGTGGGTGATGGTAATGAGCACGTCTTGAGGGCCGACCTCACGCCGCCCGAACGAAAAGGGTTGCAGGGCGGCCTTAGCGGACATCGCGGCGTAGCCTTGGGTCAACAGCATGGCTCATGTTCCTTTGTGAGAGGGCCTGGTTCGACCGTGACCATAGCAAGATACTCTGGGCTTGCCAACCCCGAAACGGTGTGAACAAGGCCGGCGCCAATCAGCGGCTCGCGCAGATGTTATTTATCAGATACCGCCAATGGAATTATTAGATGGACTATTGAGCTTCATCGTCTTGCTGTGCCTCTGAGTCATCGCCTCCCTCCAAAGAGTCTGGGAGCGAGGTGTCCATCGTGAGAGTGGAGTCGGGTATGCGATACCGTTCCGTTGCCCAGGCGCCGAGGTCAGTCACTTGACATCGTTCCGAGCAAAAGGGTCGCCAGGAATTGCCTTCCCATGTGCTGGGTTGTCGACAGAGGGGACAGATCATGCCCAGCATTATACTATGCTGAGTCTGAAAATCGGTCAGGAACCAACTCGGGCGGATCTAATGTGTCGCGTCGGTTTGTTACCGGGGTGGCTGAGCCTTTTCAATCTTGGCCCAGGCGTCTTTAAGCGGCACAGTACGGTTAAATATCAGTGCGCCGGAAGCTGAATCAGTGTCGGTACAGAAGTATCCCAGGCGCTCGAATTGGTACCGCGTGCCCGGCACTGTCTGCCGCAAACTGGGCTCAACTAGGCAGCCCGTGATTTGCTCCAATGAGTTGGGGTTGAGATAGGTTGTCCAATCGTGGTCTGGCGGCATCTTCGTAAGATCCATCACCAAGAGGGGGTTGTAGAGACGGACTTCGGCTTTCACAGCATGGGCCGCAGAGACCCAATGGATGGTGGCCTTGACCTTGCGCTGTTCCTGTGAAGCGCCGCTCTTGGTCGTGGGGTCGTAGGTGCAATGGAGTTCGGTGACCTCGCCGGTCTGCGGATCCTTGGTCACCCCGACACATTTGATAATGTAGGCGTACCGGAGCCGCACTTCGCGTCCTGGGGCGAGCCGGAAGAATTGTTTGGGCGGATCTTCACGGAAATCGTCCTGCTCAATATAGAGGACGCGTGAGAAGGGGACTTTCCTCGTCCCTGCGGACGAATCCTCCGGATTGTTGACGGCTTCCAATTCTTCAGGCTGGTCATCAGGATAGTTATCAAGGATGATTTTGAGTGGACGCAACACGGCCATCACTCGGGGGGCGCGCTTGTTCAGGTCTTCGCGAACAAAGTGCTCGAGCAGCTGCATCTCGACGATGGCCTCGCGCTTGGCGACGCCAATATGGTCGCAGAAGGCCCGAATCGCTTCCGGAGTATACCCGCGGCGGCGAAGTCCCTTGATCGTCGGCAGTCGTGGGTCATCCCATCCGCTCACTAATTTCTTTTCGACCGACTCGAGCAGTTTCCTTTTGCTCAAGACAGTATAGGTGAGATTCAAGCGAGCAAATTCAATCTGCTGCGGCTGGTGCGGCGCTTCAGCCTGCTCAACGACCCAATTGTAGAGAGGCCGATGATCTTCAAATTCCAGGGTGCAGATGGAGTGCGTGATCCCCTCGATCGCGTCCGAGAGGGGATGCGCATAGTCGTAGGCCGGGTACAGGCGCCAGGTGCTCCCTGTGCGATAATGCGTCGCGTGCCTGATGCGATAGAGGACCGGGTCTCGCAGGTTGATATTGGGTGAGGCCATGTCGATCTTGGCTCGAAGGACGTGGGTCCCGTCGGCGAATTCCCCGGCTCGCATGGCTCGAAAAAGGTCAAGATTCTCCTCAATCGAACGGTCCCGGGAAGGGCTGTTTTCCCCCGGCTCCATGAGTGTGCCGCGATAGGCACGCATCTCTTCGACCGTCAACGTGTCGACGTAGGCTTTCCCCTTACGGATCAGCCGGACGGCAATATCGTACAGCTGCTCGAAGTAATCTGAGGCAAAAAACATCTTATCCTGCCAATCGAACCCCAGCCATCGAACATCGTCCTGAATAGCCTGGACGTACTCAGGATCTTCAGTGGTCGGATTGGTATCGTCGAATCGCAGGTGGCAGATGCCGCCCGGGGTATCGTGTGCCAAGCCAAAGTTCAGACAGATAGATTTTGCATGGCCGATATGGAGATAACCATTGGGTTCAGGTGGAAAGCGCGTCACGACTCGGCCGCCATGTTTGCCGGCGGCGAGATCGGCGGCTACTATCTCGCGGATAAAGTTTGAAGCGCCAGTCGGTTCAGACACGATAGGACGATAACTCCTCTGTGGATGAGAAACGTGCGTGCTGGATGTCGCGGGCTGTTCTATCACAAGAGTGGCGTACGGGAGAAGAGCTTATCCGGAGAAGGGAACATCGGAGCGAACCGAGCGTTGCGCGGTTTGGTGGGGCGGGATCTGCATCACGTTGAAATCTTTCTGAGCGATGAGATGCCCTTCCATGAGAAGGCGAAATTCGTAGTGTCCAGGAGCGGGGAAGACCAGGGAACGGATACACATGAGTGACAGCTGGTGTTTATTCTCCTCCGCCGAATACCCCGTAGTTCGCTACGGGGATGAAGGCGGGGAGAACCCTCCGTAGCCTTGGCGAAGGAGGGTAGTGGCTTCGGCACGCCGCCCAAAGGCTCTGGCCGACGGGTCGGAGAATTTCGCAAGATACCCCGCAGCTTCCGGCCTTCGTAGCCGAAGTGGCTACTTCGGCGGAGTAGGCTGCTGCGGGGAGCTTCATTGGGAACCGATAATCGCCGTGCTGCCGCGGCTTTCCACTACATCGCCAAAAATAGTGAGGCCGGTGCCGATGCGGCAGTAGTGTGGGCTGACGGTGACTAATTCGCCTTTATGGGTATAGAAATTCCCCACAACTATACGAATTTTTCTTCTCTGCATAAGGCAGGCTTCAAACACCGTGTGTCCAGTTGTTCGGTCTGCGACGGTGACTGAAGGATTATCGTCCTGAATTGCCTCGCTACTGGCCTTTATATTGATGATGAAGCGGGCCGCGCTATGTGCCGAGAGCGCATTCCGGCGGATATGGCCGATGCGGGTTCCCTGCTCATCGTACAGGTCCATCGTCAGGAGCAACGCCAATGGCTGGGGTTGCGTTTCCACCACCAACTGCTCCTTGCCTTGCAGTTTGACGACGCCGTTCGTGTTTCGAAACACATTTGAACCGACGTGTAACTCAAGGCCCTGTTCAGGCTTCTCAATGTCGATCAATTCTGGAGAGTCTGTGATGCCGACAGCTTTAGCTTGAAGAGAGTTGTTCATGTTCCACCATGAGTTTGCCGCTGGGAAGAAGAGGCCGACGACCGAAGAATTTCCTCTTCCAGAGGCTCGCCGCCTATACTTTCCGCAAGGTAGGCTATACCACCGTCTCTGTCAAGTCGTGGGTGAACCAGCGGTGCAGAGGCCTGAATACTGCTCAGGATCGTAGGAATTGAAAAGTGAAAAGCCCCTATGCTACTGTGCCCGGTCGATCCCTCATCATTGACAGTCTGGTCCCATCGTCTAGCCTGGCCTAGGACGGAGCCCTCTCAAGGCTTAAACACGGGTTCAAATCCCGTTGGGACCACCACATTGTTATTGTTAAGTATTTTGCCTTCATGTTTGAGGACCATTGGGTTGGTCCTTAAACATGGAATGGCACCTCTGCTCTAACTCGTCAGCATCCGTCTTGCCGGCTCTTCATAAAACGACACCACTTGCTTCAGATGCGAGGGCCGAATCATGGTGTAGATTTGGGTCGTATCGATGCGCGCATGCCCGAGCAAGGCCCGAACCTGTTCCAAGTCATGCTGTTGCTCCAGTACTTCCATCGCGACCCCATGCCGCAAATCATGGGGTTTCAGCATCGGGTACCCAATGAGCCGCCCATAGGTTTTGCAGAGCCGCCAGATGTTTTTTCCCTTCATCGGCGCTCGACTCTTCCCAATGGTCCGCCGTCCCCACAGAGACCAGAAGAGCGGCGTCTCCAGCCCGATCTGACCCACGGCGTCAGTCAACCGTTCGACGTAGGTATGGAGATACGCCATCACACTTTCCGGCAACGGAATGTCCCGCGTCTGTCCGCCTTTGACGCGCACCCGCCGCAAACCCCAGGTGCCGTCGAGGTGTCGCACCTGAAGCGTTGCGACCGACTCGCGCCGCATCCCTGTGTACCGCATGATCAGAAAGATCGCGATATCACGAGGCCGCTGGCGTTGCTGGGCCGCTGCGATCAGCGCATCCATGAGGGCCGGTGTCGGCACTTGTCGCGGTGGTTCCATTCGGTGCGGTGGTCGGTCCATCGCCGCGACGGGATTCGCCTGAAGCACGCCCCGCTTCACGAGCCAACCACAGAAGCTCGACAGCGTGGATTGGCGCGAACGCATCGTACTCAGGGCAAGATCACAGCTAGCCATGTCGTCCATCCACATCTGAATCGATGATAGCGTGAGGTCAGTGGCGCGGGCCAACCGTCCATGTCGGGATCTGACGAACATCAGAAACTGTTCGAGCACCCAGCGATAGCTTTGCACCCCTCCTTCCGTTTTGCCACGCTGTTTGAGCTGGTACTGACAAAACTGCTCCACGAGATCCACTAACTGTTGCGTCATGGCATTGCCTCTCCGGTCCCTGCCACGACCACGACTTCGCCGAGGGAGAGTATGCGGAGGAACCACCCACCCGTCAAGCGGGGTCGGGAGCAATTCGCAACTGTCTTG